>DAHVAI010000473.1 GCA_027314685.1 Nitrososphaerota archaeon
ATTGCCGCAACCACTCGTCTGACTGCAAGAACTAGCGCGGCACGCCTTTGATCTGTGTTGTTCTTCTCTGCTGCAGTAACAACCTCGTTAAATGCATGGATCATCTTTTGCTCCAGCCTGTTGTTGACTTCTATCTCAGTCCAATGATCCCTACTGAGATTTTGAACCCATTCGAAGTAAGAGACGAGGACTCCACCAGAATTTGCAAGTATGTCTGGGATTAGGACCACTCCGTTCTTCTCAAGCAATTTATCGGCAAATGGTGTAGTCGGACCATTTGCTGCTTCAACAATCATTTTCGCCCTGATCTTGGTTGCATTCTTCTCCGTTAATTGGTTCTCCATAGCTGCAGGCACAAGAACGTCAACTTCGGACTCTAGTAGCTCCTCGTTGGAGATTGGTTCCGCGTCAGGGATCTTGCTGACGGATCCGTACTTTGTCGCCATGTCGAGCAACGTGGAAAAAGATTCGTCAAAATACCCGCTCCTCTTTCTGGGTTTGGCGCCTCCAAAGACATCGCTGACGGCCGTTATCTTGGCGCCCATCTCCATCAGGGCCTTGACGGAGTTTGACCCTACATTCCCGAATCCCTGAACAGCTACGGTTACATCTTTCATTTCCTTGTGCAGATACTTCTTCACAGCCTCTCTCACGCAGATTGCGACACCCCTTCCGGTCGCTGAAATACGTCCCTCGGATCCGCCGATTTCGATTGGCTTGCCTGTGACGCAGGCGGGAACATTATGACCGTGCATGCGGGAATACTCGTTCATCATCCAAGCCATCGTCTGGGGATTTGTGTTGAGGTCTGGAGCCGGTATGTCAATCTCTGGACCAATGTCTCGCTCAATCGTCGATACGTATTTTCTTGTCAAACGCTCTAAATCGTCGATGTTCAGATTGGCGGGGTCCACGGTGACTCCTCCCTTTGCCCCCCCGAATGGGATGTCGATGACTGCGCACTTCCAGGTCATCCACATCGACAGCGCCTTTACTTCGTCAAGCGATACGCTCGGATGATACCTGACTCCGCCTTTGTACGGACCTCTTGCATTGTTGTGCTGAACTCTGTAGCCTGTATAGGTGATAGCTTCGCCATTGCTAAGTTTCAATGGTAGCGATATGGTCACCTCTCTACGAGGACTCTTCAAAATCTCGTAGTATTCCGGATCTATGGAAACCAAATCAGTAATGGATGCAAGCTGAGCTAGCGCGTTATCAAAAGGACTTTCGTGGTTCAAATGAAGGGAAAATCGCTTCTCACCTATTTAAGATGAGAGAAATTTGTCATTGCACCCAAAATCAACAAATAGGCAACAATCACTCAAATTGAAATCATCGCGTCTTCGTGAAGGAATTGGAAATTGTGAAAGATCATGGCAGGTCGGGCCGTAGCACTCTGCGAATACTCGTTTATCTCATCCCGATATTCGCAATTCTTGGGACCTACGGGGGGATCATAGCAGCTACGCGCGAGACCTACCCGTTTACAATAGTAACTGGGACGAGCATGCAACCCACCATAATGCCCGGAACCGTAGCGGTGATAGACAAAGTTCCTTTTAACCAGCTCAAGAACGGTGACATCATAGTCTTTGTTCCTCAGATCGCCCTAGAGTTTTCGTGCAATAGCGCTCCCAGCAGTTCATTGACATCCGAAACTCAAATCCCTTGCTATATCATACACAGGATCGTGTCCATTACGACAAACAGCCAAGGACAACGAATAGTTGAAACCAAAGGAGACAACAACCTGATATCAATTCCAAGCTACGATACTGGCATAAACTCCTCGATGTACGTGGGGCAGGTCGTTCTGCAGTTTCCACTTATAGGTTACGCGACGGTTGCACCTTACAACGAATATCTCGCGCTGTTGATACTGGCAGTGCTAATCGCGCAACTATACTTTGATCGCAGGTCATCTAGGAAGGGAAGCGGAAATCAGAGTGAGAACCCGCCCAAGACGGACAGCAGTTTTCCCAAACCGTTATGAGCGGACCTTCCAAAACTCCCTGGATTTTAGATCGTACTTCCAGACTTCAATACCGGCTCGTGCGCAAGCGGCCAAGACATTCGGATTGATCCGAAAGCAGGCAATACCTGCTCTTACTGATGCAGTGCCCAAGTTCATGTGTTTCTGGAATCCGGCCGCGAGCCTCAATATTTGTCCCACGGATGCATCCGAAGCCTCTCGCTCTACTTCGATGACTAGGAATCTCCCATTGGTATCTCTCGTAATGATGTCTGTCTCGCCGGTGGGTGTGCTCAACTCCAGATCTTCCAAGACTAGACCATCCTCCAACCTGTGAGGTGCGTCGGATATCAGAGTTACAAGAGAATCTTCCATGACTCCCTCCAGATCTGCTATGTTGGGAAGATTCTGCTTTAGAAACGACAGCCCGCTGTTCACTGAGTAGTATTTTTCACCAATCTTGCAGGGAAACACGTACTTGGGCTTTCCACTTTCCCTAACGATTACTATGGGAGTGTTTTGGAGGTTTAGCTTCTTTGAACCGGAGATCGGGAGAGGATTGCCTCCGGAAGCTACGACTGATCCTCTTGCTTGGGGTTTAATCTGCCTAATCTCTTCGACTACCTCTTCCTCGTTTGTGAGATTGCCTCTTTCTATCTCTTTGGTTATGACGTCATCAGAATTTAGACCAGCCAAATCAGTGAATATTTTTGCAAGGGAAAGTCCAGAATACGTCTTTGACTTGTCGTAGTATATGCTGATGTCGATCATGGCAGATAAGAACCAAACACTGGAAAACAATAGGTCTAGCGCGGTGTATATTTATGGCGCCGCAGGTCAGACATGTCTGAGACTTCCCTAACGAAACCCTTCTCAACTAGATAACTGAGAGCAGCCTGTAGAGTCCTCTTTGGCAATCCAGAGCGTTGAATCAGCGATGGCTGATCTATCGGATGCTCCGCCTTTATCAAGTGGTATACGAACTTTGCAGCCGGTGAGCCCGAGACATTATGGACTGTGGGAGACACTCCAAGGGTTTCTACCGAAAGTCCTTGACGTTGCATTTCCAAGGGAATTATCTCATGAAGAGGGACACTCGCAACGTTCACATTGGGTCCAAATTCCAAGACAAGTGAAAGGCGTTGCGAAAACAGGGGAGCTTCAAAGATGAGATTCGGAGGCCCGAATCGACCAACAATGTCATTGAGGCCATCCCACAAGATCTCCCCTTTTGAGCCATAGATACCTGTGCCATAGCCTGCTCCAGCCTCAACTATCACCTTCGAGCTCTTGAGCTCTAGAGCCTCTTCTATCTTTGAGGCTAGGTAATTAGCAGACGTTGGACGTCCTGCTTCGTTCTTTCCAACCTCGATGATGTGATTCATCGAGTACTTTCTGATCATGTCGATAAGCTCCTCTTTGGTCGTTCTGGGCATCTCTGTTGCGGATTCGCTTATCTCCACCACGTCGAAGCCAAGCGAATGCAAACGCTCCAAGGTCTGAGAAAGCATCTTTTTCTTGTAAGCCACTTGTGTTAGAGTTCCACCGCTTTGTACTTTGATACCTAGGTCGTGGTAAAATCGAATTCTCTCAATCAGCATCGATCTGTCCAGAAGCAGCGGGTAACTCAGCCCAATTTTGACACAGTCGATGAACTCAGACGACTGACTCAGGAGATCTTTGTTTAGTAGCTCCATTCGGTCGCTTGCGAGCGTAACTCCTTTGTCTCTGGGTTTTCCTTCCCTTCCAAACATGTTTCCAGGCAAGGAACGCTCACTCATAGCAACATCGATCTTATGCGCAATATTTGCATCTTCCTTAAAGGTTTCGTGGTAATATATACACCTAAAACTTCCGCCAAAAGGCTGGTTTGTGCAATTTTGTCAGTTTGGTCAAGAAGCAGAATATAAATTCCCACTTGTGGCTTGCTGGTTTGAAAATGCCGTCTCTAACTTTCTACGGTGGACTGGGAGAGATCGGAGGCAACAAGATACTGCTTGAAGACAGGGGAACTAGAATTCTACTTGACTTTGGAAAGAGCTTCACAGCAAGGGCCAAGTATTACGAATGGACAGAACGACCAAGGCTCGCAAATGGAGTTGGCGATTTCTTTGCCCTGGGATTGTTACCAAAACTGCGTGGAATATACCGAAGAGATCTCTTGAGACTGGCTAATCTTCCTAGCCAAGAAGACAGGTTCGTGCATGCCGCGGTACTTAGTCACGCGCATTCAGACCACGCTGATTACACATCTTTCCTCAGAGAAGACATTCCAATCTATATGGGCGAAACCACAAAGGACATCATTTGCGCACTAGAAGAAGAGAAGACTGCCAACGTCGAGTTCGAAATTACAAGTTTCAAGGAAAGACCAGTCGATAGGAAGGCGGAACCGGTCAACAGAGACATCATGACTTTCAGAACGGGTGACAAGATCAAGATAGACTCGATAGAGTTAGAACCCATACACGTAGACCACTCGCTTCCTGGATGCTATGGTTTCATAATAAGGACAAGCTCCTCTACGATTGCATACACGGGAGACATAAGGATGCACGGAAATCGTGCCGATCTGACCCGAGATTTCATCGAGCGAGCAATGGCCGCAAGACCAGATCTAATGCTGTGCGAAGGAACCCGAATCAATGAAAGTTCAGTACAGAAAGAGAGCGATGTATTCCGTACTTGTCTAGAGTTCATCTCTCAAGCAAAAGATAGTTTCGTATTCGCTGACTACTCGTACAAAGATATTGACCGATTCATGACGTTCTACAACATCGCAAAAAGCATCTCCAGAAAAGTTGTGATAAACGGCAGGCTGGCTAGGTACCTTGATGCTTTGTCCAAAAACTCGACATTGAAAATTCCCAAGATTGATGACGAGGTAGTCGTTGTCTACAAGCCGAGATATAGGTCAGGAAGGTACTCAGAATCTGACTACGACAAGCAGGATGGTGAAATCTTCTCAAGAGGAGCGAATGTCTGGACTTCAGATGACATTCAGAAGGCACAATCACATGTTATAATGACTCTGGGCTCAAATCACATCGAAGAGTTGATCGACATCCGACCAACCAAGGGTGTATATCTTCACTCCGCAAGCGAGCCGTTCAACGAGGAAGGAGAAATAGACGAGAAAAGAATGAACAACTGGATAGATCTGTTCGGACTGGTGAGGCTACACGCACATTGCTCAGGACACGCGCCTGTCTCTGACCTAAACTACATCATAAACGAGGTGGGACCAAAGACTTTGATCCCGATTCATACTGAGCACCCCGAACTCTTTGTTGCTTTTCACTCTAGTCGAGTCAGGCTAGCAGATCCCGCCAAGCCTATTGCGACCTAATTCGACTCGTAAAACAGAGATTCTATCATTGTGTCCTTGGCAACATCCTGAATCAAGATATTGATCCGGGACCTGTCGGATTTTGTCGCGGGGGAAAATTCATCCCTCTCTGCATCCCACGAGTAGATGGGCGCTTTCGGAACATCTTTTGTATAGAAAATCATGACAGAATCATCAATCGGCGTGAATGTGTAAGTATAGTCCTTGTAATGAATTAGAGAAAGAAACTGTTGGCCAGGAATAGATTTTGTTATAACGAACGAAAAGAGATCTTTCAGCGTTCTGAATTCTATCGAGTTAAATCCTTTCAATCTTACCTACAAGTCCTGTCCAAGAATTGTCTTTAAAGTTTGGGCGTGATATTTAGGCAAAAGCGCTCTGGTTCATAGAAATTAAACTCTTGTCCAATCTGTAAGGATATATAGGGAATCCAAAAGAGCTACTTGCGTCAGGTTGACACGCTAAAATGACGCATAACTTCGTATCAGAAACATATAAACCGGATAATTTCTCTCGGAGATACTCATTTTGAAAAAGGCAGAAACAGTTCAAAAGCCATCGGCAATCAAGGGTGCGGATGAAAAGAAACCAATCCTGCTTGGACAGACCCGGAGCATCAAGATTGTAGACCTGCAGGTTCGTAAGAGAAGGAGAAATCCTGCAAACTGCAAATACTGCAACCTGCCTATCGAGTCGCGATATGCTCTTAGCAAAGGCTCCAGGACAGGCGCGCGTTATTATCATATTGAATGCGCGATAAAAGTGGGATTCGATATCACAGTCTAGCAGCTAATTCGCCTGACCAACTCGCGTAATGAGAAAGAAATCTCTCATTACCCAAATACGATTTGCCTAGGGCGAGCTCTTGATGGTTATACTCAAGACCATCGCTTGGCTGGGGTTGAGTGGCCAGCATTGAGTCCCACCACTAGATTGGCATTGAGAGTAGACTGGAAGATTTCCGATAGCTAGGGCAACATTCATCCCGCTGATCAACTTTCCGAAAACAGTGTACTGGCCATTCAGCGAAGTGTTGTTGGCGAGATTGATGTAAAACTGCGAGCTACCGCTGTTCAGGCTCTGACTTCGCGCGAGCCCCAAGTAACCTTGATCGTTAACATAGCCCTCTGCCACTGTTGTAGAGTTCGCTTCAAGCGGCACCGTTGTGGTGGATCCAGTCTGACCCCAACTTGACGGCGTCCCGCCGCCGTTTCTGCTAGTCGGGTCCCCTGTCTGGATTGCAAAACCTGCGACTATTCTGTGCCAGACCAGATCATTATAGAATCCAGAGTTTGCAAGGCTCACGAAATTCGCAACCGTCTTTGGAGCAACGGATGGGAAGAGCTCAGCCTCCATGACGCCCTGGGTCGTGTTGATGACAGCATAATACTGTGTGGCCGTACTCGTCGTGCTACTGGTGGTTAATGTGGCCGTGGAATGAAACGAAGATATTGCAAAGTAACCGGCAGCGGCGGCAACTATGACGATAATCACTCCGGCGAAAATGTAGGTCAGTCTATTATTCTTGGTTGAAGTGGTCTTTCTGACCTTTTTTGAGGTGTGCGGCAACAGAGTTACACGAAGATGAAATAGAGGTATTATGTCTTTTCGATTCTTGAGAGATGAGTTGTGAACTATAGATCTCTATCCGTATATATTACCCTGAATAGTTCATCGAGGTGGGGTACAAAGTGCCAGAGACTGATCAGGGAAACGAGGATGATTATACAGTAGAAGTTTCCATGAGCGTATCGAAAAAAGGAAGAAGTGTTGAAACAAAGAAAATCGATTTCGGTCATCTGAAAGAGGCTCAGGTTCGCGGCCTGACTGATCTTTTCACTATGCTTGCGCAAAACTTCGAATACATCAAGAAACTCACTCCGCAATTCGAAAAGCTTGACAAGAGCAAACCAAGCTACTTGCAGTGATCAAATCGCAAAACTAGGTTACTCCTAAATGATCAGTGTATACATCAGTGGTCATCTGAAAGACTACGTGGGTAGCAAGAGCAACTTGGAGATGCCAGTTTCACGAGATGTAACGATGCTCATGGACGAGTTATCGAAGCTTTTCCCTGGCATAAAAGACAGAATTTTCGATGATCAAGACAGAACGCGACCTTTCGTTAATATTTTCGTGAATGGCATCAACATACGTGACAGTGGCGGTGAAAGCACAAGGCTTAAGGAAGGAGATAAGGTGCACATTTTACCTTCGATAGCTGGTGGATAGGTTGCCGAATAGACGCGAGACGTCGCTCCTCCTCGTGGGCACTCGAAAAGGAGCGTTTGTCTTTTCATCACATGACGGACGAAAGACTTGGAAAGCTACAGGGCCTTACTTCAGAGGGAAGGAAATTTACGATATTGTTTACGATCCACGCAACAAACTGCTGCTGGCATCAGTAAACGACAATCACTGGGGGCCATGCGTTGCAAAAAGTAATGTCTTGGGCGAGACTTGGGACATATCGAACCCTCCAAAATATCCGAAGGAATCAGGCCTCTCAGTGAGCAGAGTGTGGAACATTACTCCATCGACTGAAGATCAACAGGACACATTTTACTGCGGCGTTGAGCCGGCTATGCTGTTTCGAAGCGATGACAAGGCCGAGAGCTGGAAGATTAACGAGGCGCTCCTAAATCACGAGACACGAAAGAATTGGCAGCCTGGCGGAGGCGGGCTCTGTCTGCATACTATTCTAGCGGAAGAAGGCAAGCCCGATAACATTCACGTCGGGATATCAGCAGTAGGAACGCTAAACTCGAACGATGGCGGGAGCTCTTGGCGATTTCAGAACAAGAATGTCTTGGCCGATTTTTCCCCCGAAAAGTATCCTGTGTATGGCCAGTGCGTTCACAAGATAGTTAGGAACAGCAAACAACCTAACGTGTTATACCAACAAAACCACTGTGGGGTCTATAGAAGCGACGACAACGGCGAAAACTGGATAGACATAAGGAACAACCTTCCTTCCAGATTCGGATTTCCTATGGCAATTGACGCAAACGATCCAAAGCGAGTATATGTCGTGCCACTGGAAGGAGACTTTTCGAGAATCACTCCGGATAACAAGTTCGCGGTTTGGGCTACCGACAACTCTGGCGGGGAGTGGTTTCCTCTGAGCAAAGGTTTCCCAGAACCCGCATACTTTGAGGTCCTTCGGGGAGCTATGGCTACAGACGCAGAAGATCCTTGCGGTGTGTATGTGGGTACAAAGACTGGTCAACTTTACGCCAGTCGAAACCGAGGCGGAAACTGGACGCTCGTTAGCGGAGTGCTTCCTGAGATTCTCTCGGTATTTGCATCTGGACTTTAGCCTAAAATCAATAGAAAATCCTACGACTTTCATATTTCTTTCAATTCCAAAGTGCCTTAATACGTGGTCCTGGTTTCTTGACTTGCGAGAAATATGTTCAGCATTCCAGAGCTCTATGAATATTCGTCAAAAGTAAGAAGACGTTTTGCAGACAAGCTTTCAGAATTGCCCTGGGAAAAGGTGATCGAGAATAGGGAAGCTAGTTTCTACAACATGAGAAATATCCTGATTCACATGATAGACAACGAAGACTGGATAGTAAACTGGGCGATTCAAGATAAATCTAGAGAATACAAGCGCGAAAGAAACTCGGACGATTACACTAGCATGAAGCTGGTCATGGACCACCTTAATGAGGTCGAGGCGAGAACCAAGGCTTACCTTCACAGAACTCTTGGAATGGAAACTGCGGAGTTTGCAAGGCGAGTGAAATTTGTTCTCAGTTCTGGCAAATCATTCGATCTTTCAGTCGAAGAAGTACTCTTCCAGTCATTCACAGAACAGCTCTTCCATCTTGGAGAGCTGATTGCGCTTCTCTGGCAAGAAAACATAGAGCCTCCGCCAATGCAGTGGTTTAACAACAATCCCAGAATCAAATGAAATTTCCGAACCAGCTAGCTTTGCTACCTGTTTTGCTAAGACGTGTTACCAGGTAGAGTCTGCGGCGTGCAACCACGGAGCATTGTCCTGATGCTGTTTGCCTGCCACAGCACGGAAAACAAGAGAAGCGGGATCGTGACCGCGGCGATTAGTGGCTGGTATGCAGAAACCAGTCCTGCGAAGGCCAGTGACCCGGTCCCTGCGATCATTGAAAGTAGGAACGTTGCTGCGCAAGTGGGGCAGCCTACAAAGAGGCCCAGCGCTGCGCCGGCAATGCTTCCAAAAATTCCTCGGTTTGGGCTCGGCGGCTTTGATCGGGAAAGAGTATAGGACTCGTGTAAAAGCGTCACATTAAGACCCACAAGAGTCGAGACTAGAATCATGAGCATCAGTGATAGTGGAATCAGCTCCAGCCCGAAATGCATCGAAGGGAGATAAAACAGTCCCACCGGAACATATCCGGGCAGTCCACAGCATAACACGACTCTCCAGGTTGGACCACTGACTGCGTAGGCAAGTGCAAAGTCTACGTTCGGCTGGTAAACCAAGATGGCATCAACAAATGCGAAGAATATCGCATACGCCAGAGTTGTGGAAAGCAACAACCTTCTTCGGTCGTAGAAAACATCTGAAACGATCTTTCCAAGTGACCATTGAATCACAGAATCAGAGCAAGTGACTTCCCTGCGCTTTGCTCTGAGAAAAGAAAATGCGCATACTGACAGTGAGGCTGCTGCCGCTATGAAAATGAGCAAAGAAGCGAATACAAGGTCTGCTAGATACGGAAAAGTACCGAACTCCTGTCTGTATAATTCAAAAAAGAAATTGTCGAGGCTAAAGAGCACTATGCCTAAAACAAATGTTGCCTTTGAGAATCTATAGTCTTCGGATGGTTTGCTTCTCGAGCGAGGGACCTGAGCCATTAATCACACTCAGATATTGTAGACGTCGAACTTTGTATCGACCTTTATCATTCCTGTCGCGAGGTGAATCTCTGCTTCCTTTACACCTGATAATGATTTGATTCGCTGCGATGCAGTGTTCATTGCCTCCATATCAGTATAGTGAGCAACCACGATTAGATCGTGCTTTCCCGTTGCCTGGAGAATATGTTTGGTCTCTTCGAGCTTGGCGAGAGATTCAAACACCCCTCTAAGTTGATTGGGCTCGGTCGTAATCATCATTATTGCGGCAATAGGAAGTCCTATCATTCGCGGATTTAGAAGAGCAGTAAATTCCTTGATAACCCCAGTTTTCTTTAGGCGTTCGATCCTGTAGCGGATTGTGTTTTCGTTGTAACCTGTTTTTCTAGATATTTCTGAAGCAGAAGACCGCGCATCATCCTGGAGAATGGTAACCAACTTCTTGTCCAGATCGTCAAGAAATGATCTCTGCTTTTCTTCCATTACTATTTCGGTCATGACTCGAATCTCCTTGAGATCAGATTCTCTCTGTGATAGCTTTTCTCCCTATATTGCTTTTCTCTGTACTCAACGCCGAAAGTGTCTTTACTATTTCATAGTGAACGAGATCCTTGGATCTATCGGCTCCAACAATGAACCATCTTCCTGGCTCGCAAAGCGCTTCATAAACACCGGATACTCTCTTCAAGAACGAAAGATCGGCTTCGTAGCGATCTCGGTTTCTTTTCCTCCCTGCTGATGCCTCGGGGGATAGTTTCAAGAAGAAAACATAGTCAGACTTTGGCATTCGATTTTCTAACTGCCTTAGCCATTCAACTGGAAGACCGTTTGCACCACCGTAAGCTAGGTTTGACTCTGTGTACCTGTTGATCACAACTAGCTTGCCTTCAGAAATCCAGTTCTCGATTCTTTCTTTGTGCTCGTATCTGTTTGCAGCGTACAACAGGTGTCTCGATTCAAGGTTGTACTCTTTCTTGTGTTCCAGGAAACTTCGGATCTCCTGACCAATCTGCGTTGTATAATCCGGGAAGCTGATGTATTCGCAGGGAGTCCCACTTCTTCTAATATAATCAAACAGCATCCTAGACTGGGTATTCTTTCCTGCGGCGTCTATACCCTCAAAGCTGATCAAAATTCCTTCCGTGCTACCGCTCATGGGATGACTGTGTTGCAGCTGGTCAAAGACAGGCAATAAAAACATTGAATACTGACTTTCACTTGTTTTGGTTCCAGCTTTGCAAGATGCCGGGTTAACCGAAGCTGACTCTCGGTACGTCCAGCTCCCAATGGTGCGATCTGGAATATTGGAGTATAGACGGTATCAGCTCGAAGTAAGCAATATTGCTTCTGGACAGAACACGCTCGTGGTTCTACCAACTGGATTGGGCAAGACTGCAGTAGCTCTCTTGGTCATTGCCAACTATCTCTCCAAAGATATCTCAAACCGCGCTCTGGTTCTCGCACCTACAAGAGTATTGGTTCACCAGCATCACTCGTTTCTATCAAAATATCTCAATGTGGATATCGAAGAAATCGGCGTACTCACGGGTGAAGATTCGGAGGAGCTGCGCAAGAAAACTTGGTCGAAGAGAGTGGTCTGCGCCACGCCGCAGGTCACGGTAAGCGACGTCGATGGAAAGCGATGCAGGCTGGAAGAATTTTCAGTAGTTGTCATAGACGAGGCGCACAGGGCGATAGGAAATCACTCTTACACAACGATTGCTGCGGTGTACAACGAGTTCAAGAAAGATGGCAGACTCTTGGGATTGACCGCGTCCCTTCCGTCAGACAGATCAAAGATAGAGGAAATCATCTCGAAACTAAAGATAGCAAAGGTCGAGGTAAGAGATGAGAAGGATGATGATGTAAAGCCGTACGTGTACAAGACAGACGTGGAGTGGAAGGAAATAGATCTTTCGCCAACTCTGAAGACAATCCAATCTCTCACTAGAACTGCGTTAAATGGCAGGCTGAAACTCTTGGAGGATGCTTCTCTGATCAAGAGGACGAACTATGGATCGATAACACTCAAAGATCTCTTGAATCTACGAATGAAAGTGGATCAAATCCAAAGCTCGCAATTGAAAACTGCCCTGTTTAGTGGAATCAGACTTTTTCACGCGCTTAACTTGCTTGAGACACAAACCCTCTCGTCATACGTAAAGTTCATGGATCGACTGATGGACAGGCGGCGAGGTTACGGAATGAGCGAGCTCTTGAATGATCAAAACGTGAAGGAATCTTATGAACAGGCTAGAGCAGCACTCCTCAACGATCACGAGCATCCAAAAATCGCAGAGACGCTAAAGCTAGTTGAAAATGTGAAGAACGGTGAGCGCGCCATCGTGTTTGCAAGCTATCGAGATACCGTGGAGCAAATATACAAAGGACTTCGTGATCACGGCTTTAAGGTAGGTTTCCTAATTGGAAAAAGCGGAAAGAGCGGGCAATCGCAAAAGGCTCAGCTTAGGGCGCTGGAAGATCTTAGGTCAGGCGTCTACGACATCCTTGTCGCTACCCAAGTAGGAGAAGAAGGTCTGGACGTTGCAGAGTGCAACATTGTAATTTTCTATGACAACGTTCCCAGCGCGGTGAGGTTCATCCAGAGAAAGGGAAGGACTGGTAGAAAGAAGGAAGGTCACATGTACGTGCTCGTGACCAAGGGGACAAAAGACGAAGCGTATTACTGGATGAGTCGAAGGAGGGTCAGCGATACCAAGAAGATCATAGCACAGGTTGTGGGCGACAAGGCAAAGACAGGCCCGTTGGACAGATTCGTAACTGGTTCATCTGAAGAAAACAAGCCACTCGTGTACGCCGATACAAGAGAAATCGCTGAGCTTGTTGAATGGATCAGGCAAAGAGGTGCGCGCGTTGAAGTAAAGCAGCTTGATTTTGGCGATTTCGTACTTTCAAACGAGATTGTGATTGAACGGAAAACATTGGATGATTTTGTAAAGTCAATTTACGACGGTAGGTTGTTCAAGCAGCTCGTGAACATGAACGAGAAATACTCGCGGCCGATTTTGGTTGTACAGGGTGACAGAAAGCACCTGTCTGGAATTGGCGAGTCTGCCTTCTACGGCGCGCTCGCAAGCGTGTTGTCTGACTTTAAGGTTCCAATCTTTTTTGCAGCAAACGAGCGCGAAGTCTCCGAGCTCGTGTTCCACATCGCGAGAAGAGAACAGATCGAAAAGAAAAGAGACAACCGAGTGAGAGAAGGCAGGAAGCCGATGAGCCTTGCCGATATCCAGCGGTACATCGTTTCAGGGATACCTGGCGTGAGCGGAATTCTGGCTGATCGACTCTTAGCTAACACTCACAGCTTACAGAGACTTTTCACAACAGACGAGCTTGACCTGCTCAAGGTTGAAGGAATTGGAGAGGTCATGGCCAAGAGAATTAGAGGAATTGCCACCGCTGAGTACGTCTCAGCAACCCCTGCCGAAATCAAAAATATTGCTTCTCGCGACTCGCTCAAGAAACTCAATGTCGATCCTGATGCGGCCGATGATGGGTTGGATATTCCGCCCCCGGCAGAAGAATAGCCGCACTTTTTCGGCATTCTTTTTAACTAATTTGGCGTAAAGGATACAGACTCAAAGTGAACAAGACCGACAAGATCTGGATGGACGGACGTCTAGTCCCTTGGGAGAATGCGACAGTTCACGTAATGACCCACTCACTGCATTATGGTAGTGCAATATTCGAGGGAGCTCGTTGTTATAACACCGTATCGGGTAGCAGGATCTTTCGACTCAACGAGCATGTCGGGCGCTTTTACAACAGCGCGAAGATTTACGGAATGGTGATACCTTACGCGCCTGATGAAATTGCAGACGCGATAAAGATGACAATCAAGGAAAATCACGTCAGTGAATGCTACATACGCCCGATCGCGTTTTATGGATGGGACGAAGCAGGCATAAACCCAAAAGACAACAAGGTGCATGTAGCGATTGCCGTGTGGCCATGGGCTGCCTACATGGGCGAGGAAGGTTTGAAGAATGGCGTTACTACTCAAGTATCTACTTGGGCGAGGATCGACAATAGGTCCATGCCCTCAAGGGCAAAGATAGCAGCAAACTACGCGAACAGTATACTTGCAAAGACAGAGGCGCAGAGATTAGGCTTTAGCGAGGCAATCTTGCTCAATGTCGATGGCATGGTGACTGAGGGTTCCGGAGAAAACATCTTCATGGTAAGTGATGGAAAAATTACAACGCCTCCGATAAGTGCTGGAGCTCTACCAGGGATCACCAGAGACTCGATCATTGAGATTACGAGAAAACTGGGCTACGAAGTTGAGGAAAGTAACTTCACTCGCAGCGACCTGGTACTTGCTGACGAAGCATTCTTCACGGGGACTGCTGCCGAGGTTACACCTATCCGAGAGATCGACGGACG
>DAHVAI010000476.1 GCA_027314685.1 Nitrososphaerota archaeon
ATAACCGCATGACCGAACTTCCAATGACCGCAGCTGTCGAGAACCTGATGTCGAGAAAGGTCGTGACGATCGAAGCCACCGCCTCTGTCTTTGACGCAACGAGAGAAATCATGGATCGTGACATTGGATGCGTTCTTGTGCTTCGAGAAAAGAAGATCGTTGGAATAGTCACAAAAGGAGATATTCTTCGTGAAGCCGTGATGAAAAGATTAGACCCGTCACAGCTCAACATTGAACGAATAATGACTCAACCGGTCCTAACTATAGAGCCCGCAAAGACCCTTGCAGAAGCTTCGGCCCTTATGTCCGAGGAGAACTTGACCAAACTTCCGGTGGTGGACAAGAGCGGGAGCTTGGTGGGTATTATCACATCGTCCGACATTATACGGAGAAGCAGGCCAAAGAAACTGGCGAGAGATATGATCTAATTAATAAAGTAGAGGCAGGAACCCTCTTCTTTTTTTTCCAGTACGTCCAGTAATCCTTGCCTAGCTTTTCAATCAGCATCCTTTCCTCAGCTGAAATCCTGTAGAAATAGACTGCGACAAACAGTACCTAGTAATATAACAACGAGTATCATACTATTCGTCAATACAGCAAACTCTGAAAACTGTATAATGCCGCAGAGATAGCGTGTCCGCCAGAGCGCACGTTCAATTCCCATGAAGAAAATTAGGACAATACAGCCAGCGACTAGAAAGTTGAGGCTCTAGCCAGAAATCACGCGATATAAGAAACTTGTTTGTTACCTATGGATTGAGGTGAAGCGTTTATACCTTGACATACGACAGAAGAACTATGAGCGAAGTTGCAACACTGGGCGGAGGTTGCTTTTGGTGCCTTGAGGCCGTGTACTCTGAACTGAGGGGCGTATCCAAAGTCGAGTCTGGCTACTCCGGGGGTAGTGTCCCAAATCCTTCCTATGAAGATATATGTACCAACGAAACTGGCCATGCTGAAGTCGTCCAGGTTACATTTGATCCGAAGGTCATCTCATATAGAGAAATACTACAGGTTTTTTTCTCGATTCATGACCCAACCGCTCTAAACAGACAGGGCGCCGACGTTGGAACGCAATATCGATCCGTGATATTCTACCACGATAAAGATCAGGAAGATATCGCAAAGGAAGTTGCAAGCGAGATGGGGAAAATATGGACTAGACCCATCGTGACGCAGATAGTCCCGGTCGAAAAATTCTACAAAGCAGAAGATTACCACCAGAACTATTTCAAGAACAATCCTGATCAGGGCTATTGCCAGATAGTAATCGAGCCCAAGGTCTTAAAGTTTCGAAAGCAGTATTTTGACAGACTCAAATGACCAGTTCGCTGGAACTCTCATTTTGCTCCTCTTCGCTTTCCATCGGGACTTCCGAAAGTACTCCTAGCATAGAAATCTCGGCGGCAAGGTCGTCGATAACTTTCTTCGGTACAGAGCTTCTGGCAGCGTCCTCCAGCTGAAGAACCCTTCGCTCGGCATCTAGGTAATCCTGCTTTGGAACCATCTGCGAAATCCTGTTCAACAGCTCATCATAGTGCTCCTTGGGCACCATGTTCAAGAACTGAGCTCTCACACGGTCGTACTCTGCTCGTGGAACCATGTTTGTGAATTCCCCCTGCAACATTTCATAGTCGGCCCGCGGCACCATCTCCGAGATCCTCTTCTGCAACTCGCCGTTCTCCTTTTGAAGCGCAAGTATCCGTTCTTCAGTTTCCTTCGTTATCAAAGACACCTTCTCACGGAGTAATTTGTTTTCAGCCACCGTCCTCTGGTATACTTCGGCCGGAATTGAATCTAGTGGCACACTCGGAGTCTTTTGTTCCAAAGGAATCGGACGAGATGGTTCATCAGTCGGCGGATTTGGGAGTAATGCTTCACCCTTCTGGAATGGGTGTATGATTTTCTTGAGAGGGTTTAACCTATTCTGCAAAACATCATTTCTCTGTAGTGGCGCGGGAGGTAAATCTTGACGAATAGCTGGAGGTGGAATAACCTGTTGGTCCTTGGGAAGTATTGACCTGGCTCTGTTCTGGTAAGTCTCAGCCTGGTGAATGTATTGTTGCCAGGTGTTGTGGTCCTGCGCCTCAGCGGCCAGAACCAAGAAAACATCCACAAGCTTCAGATAGTGTTTTGCTGCTTCTTGGACCTTACCGCTCTTCTCCTCTCCCATAGCCTGTTCGTTGAGAGTTACTGCATACTGCTGAAGCTTCTTGCTCTTCTCGGCATCCATAGTCGCCACTGGTTAACCTGAGGAATCTGCAAGGAAGGATTAACGGAAGCAGTCAACATAAGTGGGCAAATCGAAGAATTCCACTTCACCATACTTAAGATCGCGTAGCATTCCATGTAAAAACTGAGGATTCCCAGTCGCTAGCCACTCACGATGTCGTGATAATGTCGCCAATCACGACTGACTGGAGAACAAACGCCTCAGCTCAGTCATTGTTATCTTAAGGTCTAATGTGCTCGATGATTGTTAAGAGAAGGACCAGATCAAGTGTCGAAATGCAGCCCAACAGCACGCTACAACAAGAAGCGCAAGTAATGTTTTACGGCATCAGATCGGCGCAAAATTGTTGTAATAGAATAGTATGTGTGGGTTCTCAATCATCCCATCGTGTTTAGTTATTCAGTCGTTTGTTTAAGCTAGATTAAATATTAGTCCTGGAATTATTACACCATCATGCTCGAACAACGACGTTTGCAGAAGCTTGGCTATTCTACGCTTATGGTTTCACTGCCCAGGGACTGGGTCAACCAGATGAACCTAAAACGTGGTGATACCGTCAACATTACTTCGGATGATCAAGGGAAGCTCATCATTCACCCGTCGCTTAGCATGCTCAAAACAAAGAGCAGGTGTATCATCCACGCGCAAAAAGTGGACGAGAAACTCCTGGGACGCTTGGTAATCGGAGCCTACATCGCCGGTCACGAAACCATAGAGATCAAGACGACGCGAAACGAGTTTTCAAGGGAGCAAATGGACATCATTAGAAAGACGCTCAACGAATTGATCGGCGTGGGTATCGTCGCCGAAGAAATGAACAGAGTCGTAGTTCAAAGCTTTCTCGATCCTTCCAAGTTCCCCATTGACGGCTTGATATCAAGGCTCAATTTAATTGTCGACTCGATGCGCGACCTGGCAATAAAGGCATTGATCGAGGAAAAGCAGGAATACGCAAAGCAGGTCCTTGACATGGACGTCGAGGCTGACAAGGTGTACTTCCTAGCTACAAGGCAGCTCTTACAGGCAGTCGAAGACAAAGGATTGGCACAGAGAGTCGGCCTCGAGGACGCGAGGAACATCATTGGCGACAGGCTCGTAATCAAGGCGCTCGAAGAAGCAGGCGACTACGCTCAGGTTATAGCTCGCGGAGTGACCAAGATAATCGAGCTCCGGTACTTTAACGCCGAAGTCAATGACGGAATATCTGCCATGAACGAGACCGTTAGGAAAATAGGTTCCCTCGCCGTCCGTTCTCTCTTCAGAAAGAACGTAGCGTCAGCGAATGAGGCGATAATAGAGTATGGCCGTCTGGTCGAGCAGGAGGACGAGCTTGACGCAAAGATTGACAAGAGGCTGATCCCAGCGCTAGCCGTTGCGACAAGGATCAAGTCTGTAGTGCAAAGTATCAAACAGATCGGCAGATACTACACCATAGTATCTGAAGCCATGATTAACAGGGCTGTCGAAGCTTCGACAGACATAGCTGAAGTCATCGCCGAAGAGTAATTCAAAAGATTCTTATCTTGCAAGTCAATGACTCCGGCAAGTTCGAGTGAACCACTTGGTCAGTTTCTCCAAGATGCTCGTAGCTATTGACGGTTCGATGTATTCGGATTACGCGCTTAACATCGCGCTCAAAATTGCTGAAAAATACTCTTCGAAGCTAGATCTCATGCACGTTGTGATTCCTTCTCATGAGCAAAAAGAGGATGTCCTCGGAGAACGCATGGAAATCTCGAAGGAGCGGAAGCTCACCCCGACTGCAATCAAGGTAGAATCCAACGACCCTTCGTCTGAGATTTTGAAACTAACTGATGGGGGTGCCTATGATCTTGTCGTAATGGGCAGTCGTGGACTGAGCGGTCTAAAGAGCGCGCTGATGGGAAGCGTTTCGAGTAAGGTTGCAAAGGAGGCCAAGTGCTCCGTGCTCGTTGTGAAGACAAGAATCTCTGCAACGCCAAAGATCCTGCTTGGGTATGACGGGTCTGAGGAGAGCAAAAAGGCCCTAGAGGTTGCCACAGACCTAGGCTCCAAATTGAAAGCGCGGGTGGATGCGCTTAGCATCTTCAGCATACCTGTTTCACCGGAAGCGTACGTCGGTGTTGAACTGGACAAATGGGAAAGAGACATGAGAAACGAGCTTGGTGAGGCTGTGGAGAAGATAAAGTCACGAGGTGTTTCCTCTCAGGGAAAGATCATAGAACACACCAATGTTCCTCTAGCCATCGTTTCCGAGGCAGAAAGAGGGTCGTACGACCTGATAGTGGTAGGAAGTCGTGGAATGGGTAGACTCCAGTCGCTTTTCCTTGGGAGCGTAGCGAGCGGTATCGCTAACAACTCAAAGACAAACGTATTGATTGCACGCTAGAGCTCTTTGACATCGTGAGGCATGCTCTCTTTCAACCCAACATCTGTGATCCTGATGAACTCACTGTTAGATCTAAGTTCTTCTAGGGTTTCAGCGCCGCAGTAACTCAGACCGCTACGCAAACCGCCAGCAAGCTGTCTTACTACGTTGATTGCGCTCCCTTTGTACGGGACGATAGCTTCAACCCCTTCTGGCACGTAGTCCGTCAGGTCCATTTCAGGATTACTTGCCTCAGGGCTACCAGATCTTGCAAGCTGGTCTCTCCTTGCCGCGGCAGAAGCCATACCGCGCGTAACTTTGTACCGATAATTTCCGCGGTACACGATTTCCCCCGGACTCTCGTCAGTCCCCGCGAGTAGACTCCCAATCATCACTGTATCCGCACCCGCTACGAGTGCCTTCGTAATATCGCCAGAGTTTCTAATACCTCCGTCTGCAATCAGCGTGACACCGTGCTCTCTCGCAACTTCTGCGCAGTCAGCCAGCGCCGTCAACTGGGGGACTCCAGAGCCAGTAACAATCCTCGTTATGCATATCGAGCCGCTCCCAACGCCGACCTTCACAGAATCCGCTCCCGACTTTATCAAATCAAGCATACCTTCTTTCGTTGCAACGTTACCAGCTATCAGCGGAATATCAACAGTCTTCTTGATCTTCTTTATCGCCTCGATGGCATGGAGGCTGTGTCCATGAGCAATGTCCAGAACGAGAACGTCAGCTTCAACTTTTTCTAGCTCCTTCGCTCGGTCCAAATAGTCACCCTTTACCCCAACAGCTGCGCCAACTCGAAGTCTGCCCTTCGCGTCCTTTGTCGAGTTCGGGAATAGCTTTCGCTTCAAAATATCCTTTGCCGTGATGAGTCCACACAGCTTATCTTCTTTATCGACAAGGGGCAATTTCTCTATCTTGGTATCTTGCATTACTTTTCGAGCTTCCTCAATCGTCGTCCTCTTGGGCGCCACGACAAGGTCCTTTCTCTTTGTCATGATATCTGTTATCGGAACATTGCTGTCTTCCTGAAACCTCATATCGCGGCTGGTCACGATTCCTTTTAGCTTGCCAGTGTTGGAAACAATTAGGATGCCACCGACGTTTCGCTCGCTCATAAAGTGTCTTGCATCTGAGACTGTCGCGGATTCAGATAGCGTGTATGGGTGCTCAATGAGTATGCTCTCAGTCCGCTTTACCTTCGACACTTGCGCCGATTGCACCTCGAGACTCATGAATCGGTGGATTATTCCGATGCCACCCTCGCGCGCCATCACAATTGCCATCTCTGATTCCGTAACGGTGTCCATATTTGCAGAGATTATGGGAATTGAAAGCTCAATATTTTCTGTCAGCTTGGTCGTTGTTACAGCATTCTTCCTAGACTTGATAGCCGAGTACTTTGGCACCAGGAGCACATCGTCGAACGTAAGACCGGTTCTTATATTGCCAGAAACAACAGAATGACTTGCTTTTTTACCGTTCAAAAGACCAAAGCCTATGTTGCTTTTGCCCTCTATTTTGAGCTTCCCATAGCCAAACCAATGTATCAACTCTACATCTTAAATACCGAACTGAGAAAGCGAAAGTGCAACTTGTCTACAAACGAACAATTAGGAATGAAGTTGGAGATACTCAAAGTTAAGATGAGCGATCTAGTGCCGCACGAGGGCATACTCGACTGGCACCTGAAGGAAATATTCGATCAGATGCAGAAAGATGGCTACCAGCTTCGGCCAATAGCGGTTTCAAGGCTAGACTCACACGGCGACAAGTGGAAGGGCCGGTATCTCATACACGATGGTCATCACAGGACCGCCGCCCTAAAGAGACTTGGCCGCACAATGATCATGATCTCAATTTTCGATTTCAAGAGCCCCAGAATTAAGGTATTTGATTACAACGACATGTCGATAGCGGTTCCGAAGGAGGAAGTTGTCCGACGCGCCACTTCAGGTGTTGAGGTTACGCCACGATATGACAAGCACTACATCGAAATCAACGGCAAACTCGAATCGTTCCACAACAACGACATTATCGAGCCGATAACTCGGACGCCCTTTTCTGAACTATAGCCGGCTTTTTATCACGGCAAAGATATCGTCGGGCCTCGTGGGAACGCTAGCCACTGATTTGCCTATCGCATCAGAAACAGCGTTCACAAACGAGGCCAGTGCTCCAATTGTCCCACCTTCTCCGGCACCCTTAACTCCAAGCGGATTCAGCTTCGAGGGTGTCTCCATGTGTAGCACTTCCACATCAGGAGTGTCCAAGCTAGTCGGAATCATATAGTCTGCAAGGTTTGGATTGAGCGGTTGCCCTGATTCGTCGTAGACGAGCTCTTCAAGCAGAGCTCCGCCAACGGAATGCACGACGCCTCCATGTACCTGACCCTCCACAATATTGTGATCTAGGATCTTTCCACAATCGTCCAATATCACACACCTGAGGAGCTTAGGCTTCCCGGTTTCCCTATCTACCTCGACTATGGAAAGAACCGCGCCATTAGAAAATGTCAACCCGGGCGGATCATAGAAGACCTCCGCAGAAAGTCCGACCGAACCACCATCGGCTCTCGGGACGTAAGCGCGTTGAGCCACGTCCTCGAATTTTATGGAGCTTTCAACGTTCGATTTATTCACAAACTTGCCGTCTTGCAGTGAGACCTGCTCAACTGGGCAGTTCATGGTTTGCGCAGCAATTGCAATCATCCTTTCCTTAACGTTTCTGACAGAGAGAAGGATTGCGCTTCCACCCACAACAGCAGATCTGCTACCAAAGGTTCCAGTGCCATAAGGAATCAACTCAGTATCGCCGAACCTTACCCTGATTCTTTCTGGAGCGACGTGCAGTTCAGAAGAGATTATTTCAGCGAACACGGTTTCGAGCCCCTGACCATGTGGTGAAGATCCAGAGTACGCAGTGACGGTACCATCACGCTCCACACGCACAATAGCGGTCTCGTACATCGGTCTTCCCATTCTGGCAGATGGGCCGATGCCAGTGTCTTCGACGTAAGATGCAACGCCAATACCGATTAGCCTGCCCTTCTTCCTTTCTTCCTGTTGCCACTTTCTCATCTTCGCGTAATCGAAATAGTCCTCAAGTCTTGCCATTGCTTGTCGATAATCGCCGGAGTCGTAAACAGATCCAAGCTGAGTATTGTACGGCAGTTCCTCGGTCGGAATGAAGTTCTTCTTTCTCAGTTCCATCGCATCGACGCCGAGCATCCTAGCTGCGTGATCAACCATTCTCTCTATTACAAGCAGAGCTTCCGGTCGACCGTTGCCCCTTATAGGACCCATAGGCGGTCTATTCGTAGATATCGCCTTGTACTCGATCGAGAAATTTGGAATCTTGTAGCAGCCAGAGAGCAAACTCGTAATGAGGCGAACCGGGCTCTGAGCCATAAATCCGGGGATTCCAACATCAATTAGAAATTCGTCTTTCAATCCAGTGATCTTCAGGTCGCGGTCAAGACATACAACGCACCTGTGTATCTGGTCCCTTGCCTGGAGCGTGCTCTCAAGATCCTCAGTCCTAGTTGAAATCCATTTCACGGGCCTCTCAGCACGTTTTGCAAACAAGGATGCAACTGCGTCTTCAGCCGAAAACGAGGTCTTTACCCCGAACGCGCCACCAATGTCCGGGACTAGTACGCGAATAGATTCTTCGGGAACTCCCAAGCAGGTGGCGGCAGCTGCCCTGGTGGCATGAGGATTCTTCGTTGATGCGTGAAGCAGGTAAGAATTCGTCCTTGCATTGAATTCTACAACGGTGCCGCGAGTCTCTATCGGGATTCCTGCCTGCCTTGCTATCTTGGTCTCAAGCTCAAAATGATGCGCAGACTCCGAAAGCGCCTTTGTGAAATCTCCTACGCTGATTCTTTCTTCAAAGGCAACGTTGCTCTTCCATGAGTCAATAGCCCTTTCAGAAGAACTTCCAACTGCCTGCTCCATGTCGACCGCTGCGTTGTTAATTTGCTCGTATTCCACTTTGGTCAATTCGACCAGATCTTCGGCGGCGTATCTTGACTCGGCGAGGACTGCAGCGACAGGTTCTCCAACGAAACTAGCGGTGTCCACAGCAAGGGCGTAGCGCTCTATACTCTCCTTCCTAGCAAAACGATCGAAAGGCTTTGAGATCGTCGCGACATCTTTCCCTGTAAGAAAGTCTACGAGTCTTGGATCGTCGGGCTTGGTTATGCTCTTTATCAATGCTTTAGCATAGGGGCTTCGCACCACGGCGCAAAACAACATCCGATCGAGCTTAATATCATCGACAAATTGGGCCACTCCTCGAATATGGTTGGGATCCTCTCTTCTCTTCATGCTGCTTTTCTTAGATTAAAGGTGGTGCCTATAAGTTCTATGAAATGAGATAGTTGGCCGTTGTAATCCCAAGGGCTGATGTAGCAGTCACTGGTACCGGATCCAAAACAGATCGTGGAGGCGATTGTGTCGTTGTAAATCCCGATCACTTTTGTTATTACGGTGTTTACGAATACGCTGCCGATAAAAGGCGGCCCATCTCTGAGAGATTGTCAAGAAATAGTCACAGTAGCAAGTGTCCTTTGGTATTGGAAACAATGTGAACGCGCTGACATAGCAAGGAGAAATGTGTTGGAGATAGTTCTTGACTGACCTGTTTGACATCGCCACCTAGATCATGCGCTGCTGGTTTGCTTCAATGCGAAAGAGTTTTTCAAGAAGAATTATTTGAAATTGCATGTAGTAATGGTGTTCTGATCTAGAACAGCTGAGAAATTCAGTCGAGGATGCAAAGGCTCACGGATGCCTAATTATTGGGGCGTTAATGCCCCAAAACTGCGCTAAAACTTGGAGAAGGTTTATATCTTTGTCTGCGCTATATTATAGTTTCCTGATATAGAAAATGGGTGAATCAAATTTGAGCATGGAAACTAACAGAAGAATTTCGCTAAAGCCACGTGCCGGCGAAATTAGATGCCCAAGGTGCGGCAAGAACTCTCTAGTCTTGGATATGACTATGGGAGAGCAGGTCTGCACTAACTGCGGTTATGTGGTTAAGGATATCATCGAGGAAGTGGGGCCCGAATGGAGAAACTTTTCGAAGGAATCTGGTGAAGGAGATCGGAGCAGGGTCGGCGCGCCAACGAGTCTAGCCATGCACGACATGGGTCTTTCGACGATGATTGGCCTGGAAGGAGGCGATGCTTCAGGAAGAGCTCTCGAATCTTCGATGCGCCAGCAATTTGAAAGGCTCCGCACATGGGACCGGAGGAGCAAGGTGCACACCTCGGCTGACAGAAACTTGAGACAGGCTTTCGGAGAGCTCCAGAGACTTGCAGAGAAAGTCAATGTTAGCGAAGCTGTAACAGAAAAAGCTGCATACATCTATCGGAAGGCACTCGACAAGAGGCTGATCAAGGGAAGGTCTATCACAGCCATGATTACCGCATCCCTTTACGCGGCTCTACGAGACACCGAGACTCCAAGGACGCTAAAGGATCTCGCGGCGGTGAGCGGCGTAAAGAAGAATGCTTTGGCTTCAAGTTACAGGCTGATCTTGAAAGAAATGGACCTGAAGATGCCTGTGAGAGACCCTGCAAAGTACGTCACACGCGTAGGTCGAAAGGCTGGAGCTAGCGAGCGAACTCAGAGGAGAGCGCTCGAAATCCTACGTAAAGCCCAGGAGACCGGCGGTTCTGCGGGAAAAGACCCGATGGGTCTTGCGGCAGCAGCGCTCTATGTTGCAAGTGTAATGGAAAACGAAGCGAAGACACAGAAAGATTATGCACAGGCAGCGGGCGTCACCGAAGTCACGATCAGAAACAGGTACAAGACACTAAAAGAATCGCTCCAGATGTAAGCGCGAAGGGATGCATTTCCCTTCCACTCATTTAGATGAAAACCGCCATCCGCAATTCGTCAGCGTACTTTCCTTTGAGAATGTGTTGCCTTTTCAACACTCCCTCAACCTTAAACCCGAATTTCTTGTAAAGCCCGTACGCTCTCTTGTTTGACGAGAAAACTCCTAGAACTATTTTTTCAATGTCTTTCTTCCTTCTAGCCCAGTTGAGGCCATAATCCATCAATGCGGTGCCTACGCCGATTTCCCTGTACCCTTTGACTATCAGCATGCTGATTTCTCTCAGGTGCTTCATCTTGTGAAGACCGGTTGGCCACACGTTGAGGTTACCAACAATGGTGCCGTCAACTATCGCAACTAGCGTGAGAGATTTCCTATCCTTGATGTGATCCAAGAAGTCCATCCTGTGTCTCGGGAGAAGTTTCTCTGCACCCAGGAAAACACCTTCCTTGATCACCTCGTCGAAAATTTGCAACATAAGTGGAATATCACAATTCGCAGCTTCTCTCACCAAGATTCGCGGCCTATTGCGATCCTTCGAAGGATATATCTTCTGTTTCAATAGGGACAAGAATTGAATGGGGCGTTTTGAACGTTTGGTAATCTCTAGATTTCCTTATACGCGCTGCGTGATTTTCTCTAAATTTCCAAGTGGATTTGAATGTCTTTGGACGAGATTGCAATTTCGGTCGACGATTTATGCCACTCTTACAACGGCAAGGACTATGTCGTCAACGACCTTACGTTCAATGTAAAGCGCGGGGAAATTTTCGGCCTGCTCGGGAAAAATGGCGCCGGCAAAAGCACAACGATCAAAATACTCACGACGCTTATACAACCCAGTAAAGGCGAGGCGAAAATTTTAGGTCACGATCTGAGAAGAGAAGGCAGCAAGATTCGGCCTAGGATAGGTGTGGTCCAGCAGGACACTTCGTTTGAATTTTCGACTGTGAAAGAGAACTTTGACCTCTATGGATTTTTGTGGGGTGTGCCGAAGGAAATTAGGACGAATAGAAGGGATGAACTGGTCAAGATGTTTGACTTGGGAGACCTGCTCAAGAAATCGACCTTTGATCTCTCTGGAGGTCAACAACGACGTGTGCAGGTGGCCAGGGAATTTGTTCATGATATGGATCTACTCTTCCTTGACGAACCCACCGTTGGGTTAGATCCGATAATGAGGCGAAAGATACTTGACATGTTAAAGGAGAAGGCTAGAAACGACAAGCTGACCATAATTTTCACCACCCATAACCTAGAAGAAGCTGACTATCTGTGCGACAGGGTCGCGATCATGGATCGCGGCCGCTTCCAGGCACTAGACACAACTGAAAATCTCAAAAGAGTCTACGGTGAGACAAAAGCAATCGAAGTACTATTCGCGGCCTCAAACGGTGCGCAGCCTTCCTATGAAAAGTTCTTTGAACTCCTGAGTATTAGCCATCCTGATGTGGAAATCTCAAAGATGGCTGATGACGACTCCCCCGCAGTTATAGTCTCAAGACATCCAGAGCAAGTGATTAAATCTATGATATCTATCGCCACGGACATGAAATCAAAACTAGAATGGCTAAACGTGAGAAAGAGCACGCTCGAGGATGTCTTCTTGCAAACTGTTTCCGACGAGGAGACATCAGCTTGAGCACCAGCATACCTAGCTCTATCAGGCTCGCCTGGCGGAACCTCAAGGTGAACATGGACCCCGGCTCTCTTACTGTCATTGTTGGTCTGCCAGCCTTGTACCTGATTTTCATGGGGACGATGTACTCATCAATCGTATCGAACTTTCAAGTTGGCGGGGTCACGTATCATTACGCTACGTACTTGGCTCCAGGTATAGTCGCGTTCCAGACAGTCATGGCTGGCAC
This sequence comes from Nitrososphaerota archaeon, assembly GCA_027314685.1. The sequence continues at coordinate 12,308 of DAHVAI010000476.1, forward strand.
TATAGGAGGGAGCATGCTCTGGCTAGACAGAAGATATGGTATGTTCTCCCAGATACTTTCAGGGCCATTCACACGGACTCAGTATTTGATAGGAATAATACTTGCCACGACAGCGGCATCGCTTGTAGGTGCGGCGCTCATGCTTGTAATAGCTTTTGCCATAGGCAGCACTATTCATATTTGGTTGCTAGGTTTTTCACTAGTGCTTCTCAACCTGATCGTGGGCGGGATTTTCTTTTGCTCGCTCATGCTTTACATTGCTGCAAAAGTGAAGTCAAACAACACCTACAACTCGATTCAGATACTAATCCTATTCATCATCAACTTCGTCAGTAGCGTGTTTTATCCGTTGAAGCTCGGTTTCACACCTTTCGTCCTTTATTATGCATCGTATTTGAATCCGCTCACGTACATAAGCGACGGAATACGAGCAGGTCTTGGAGTTCCCGGTGAGATTTTTGGGACGTGGAATCCGATAGAGACAGTGGTACTCTTGATCGAGACGACCGCCATGTTCTTGATTGCCTATAGGACTTACACTTCTGTCCGCGTGGGAAGATACTAGTCCTAGAAAACCTGCGCTATGGAACTACCGACCTCCAAGAAATAATGATGCTGATATTGTAAGCTCCGGCTAGAAGATATCAGTGGTTATGGAAAAATGAGTGCTACGCTGGCACAGGAGAGGATAGCTAAACACCGCAAAAACCAGTCTGGAGGGTGTAAGAATGGGCTCGGGAACAAAGTAGGCAAACGCCAAGACAGTAATCTCTAAGAGAATCCCAAGTTTAACTAAGCGGTTCACGAACTAGTTTAGCCACATCAGAATACACACTTCCATAAGTTTGCTTGAGCTTAAATCCGTCATCTCGCCTTATTGTTCTGAGGCGTACTCACAACGTTAAGAGATTTCCGAAGCTTTTTTTCTCGTGGGGAGCGGGCGGTTCTTGAAAAAGTGATACGTAATCTCGATGTATCTATAGATGCAGCAAAACACGTGCAGCTGCAGTTGTCGTCGCTCCAGAAATACGATTATGAAACCGTGAATGCGGAATACAAGACTATAGCAGCACTCGAAGAGAAGGGTGACGAGCTTCATAGGTCGCTCGTCAAGGAAATCGTGACCGGCTCCTTTTTTGGCGGCATAAGAACGGATTTTCTGAATCTCTTGGAATATATCGATAACATCGCCAATGCGGCGAAGGATGCTGGAAAGATATTCTACTTGCGACACATACAGAAGGAAACCGTCGACTACCTCTTCAAGCGAGATGTCGCGGGTTTCATAGCGACATGCGTCAAGACGGCAGAACTCTTCCGGGAGTCAATTCTTTCGCTTGAAAAAGAAAAGATCGATGTCTTGGTACAGGCAGACAAGGTCGAGAGATCCGAGGAAGAGGCTGATGGGATAAGGTACGGCGTGATAGAGAATCTACTCAAAAACGAAATTAACGCAGACGTTCTCGATATCATCATGCTGAAGGATTTCTTGAACATAGCAGATGGAATTGCAGATAACGCAGAAGATGGTTCAGATGTCTTACAGATACTCGTCGCCAAAGGTTACACATAGTTTGGATTTAGCGTATCTACTCGTTACCGCTCTTTTGATATTCGGTTTCGCCTTCGGATGGAACAACTCTGGGCTGACAACCGGAAACCTTTCGAGCTTGATGAACTACAACCTCGCGCTCATCCTCACAATAGCTGGGGTATTTGCTGGACTGTTCATATTCGGAAGGGAGATGTCTAGCTCTGTTGTAGGTAAGCTGGTGTCCACAAGCATTTCTGGAAACGCAGTGCTCGCGGGAGTTGTGGCATCTGTGGTGCTTCTCATTCTGCTAACTATCCTCAAACTCCCTGTCAGTCTTTCGAATTGCACGGTTGGGGCGTTCGTAGGGGCTGGACTCGCCAGTCACTCTGCCGTAAACAGCGAGTTTCTCACCGAGGTAGTAGCCTCTTGGGTCTTCGGCCCTTTCCTTTGCGCGCTAGTCACAATTATCGCATATATCACAGTAGTAAGACTGGAAAGAAATTTTTCGCTGCCGACTGTCAGCTTTGTAAACAGAATATTACTGGTTATTTCCGTGTTCTACGTTGCTTTCGCTCTTGGTGGAAACAACATCGGAGTGATTGTTTCGTTCACGAAATCAAACTACGCCAATGGTTCGTCGTTGCTTCTTGACGCAGCAGTCTTTATGACCACCGCCGCAGGTATGGTGCTATTTGGAAAAAGCATCGCAAAGATTGTCGCCGATAAGATCGTTGGCCTGAGCCAGATCAAGACCCTTTCTGCAATGTTCGGTTCCGCGGTCATCACTTCAGTTTTCACGTTTCTGTCTGTGCCAGTTTCGCTGACACAGGTTATAATTGGCGGGATGCTTGGCGCGGGAATTGCACATAGACCATCTATAGTAAATAGCAGGGAGCTTGTTGAACTAATCGCTGGGTGGACACTTGTCACGTTAGCTAGTGCAGGACTGGGGTTTATTCTTGCATCGATGAGCTAGCGAGTTCTTCAAGACTCTGTTAAATCATCTGCTAGACATTTGTCGCGCGTTCTGACGTGCTTTCGCAAACGTTGTAACTGCCGGTTGAGCTCCTTGACGCTGTCATCTGCGTTACCAGTGTGGGCAACAACAGCCCTAATTCCATATACAGAACTCCCGAAGGCATGAGTAGCAACATGCGCTGTTGCAACTGCCTGCCCAGCGGAATGCGTGGCAAAATCGCATAAGACTCCTTTGCCCTGACCTGCGCACATCACGTAGTACTGCAGCCGGTTTCAAATCTGGCTTTTTCAAGACAATTCCGCGCACACCTATAAAACGCTAGGATTGACTAAAAAGAGTCCGTTGTGAGTAATATGTGCCCTTTAGGTGAGTTAGGATAAGGCTCATTAGAGCTGCGTTGACTATTTCTGGTGATGAATCTCAAGCCCTTGGGGAAAACCGGGGAGAAGATAGCTGAGATAGGCCAAGGAACCTGGAATTACCGAGGCGGTGTGGAACCGCTTCGTTTGGGTGTATCGTTGGGAGCGACTCACATCGACACAGCTGAGATGTACGGAACCGAAGATGTTGTTGGTAGAGCTATTGAAGGCATAAGAGACAAAGTATTCCTTGCCACAAAAGTTTGGAATGATCATCTGCACCACGATGATTTGATGAAAGCCTGCGAAAAGAGTTTGAATCGATTACGAGTAAAGCAGATTGACCTTTATATGATCCACTGGCCAAATCCGGAGGTCCCTATAAAGGAATCAATGCGCGCGATGGAAGAGCTGGTGAAAAAAGGCAAGATTAGGTACATAGGCGTTAGCAATTTTTCTGTAGAGCAGCTGAAAGAAGCGCAGGAAGCTCTCTCTTCGCAGGAACTAGTTTCAAACCAGGTAAGGTACAAACTTAGAGATAGGGACATTGAGAAAGACCTCATTCCATATTGCAAAAAGGAAAAGATAACCGTGGTCTCCTATTCGCCTATCAAAGGACAGGATTTGAAAAAAGGAAATGATGCGATAGACGAGGTTGCGACAAGGAACGGCAAGACGAGGGCTCAGGTTATGCTGAACTTTCTCGTATCGGAAGAAAACGTGGTCGCAATTACCAAAGCTGACAATCCGGACCACGTTAGGGAAAACTGTGGTGCGTCCGGCTGGCGCCTATCAAGAGATGATTTGAAACGAATCGACGATGCCTTTCAATAGGCTTTTTCCCTTGAATGTTAGATAACATCAAAGTGTCGGGTCGGAAAACACTAATTATCCCGGGGAAAGTCTAACAATCGCTTTTGGTATTATGGAAATATCGATTTCAAAAGATGTCCTACCTTCAATAGAAGAGTTTGGGTTTGAGGAGACTCTTCTTGGAGACCAAAAAGACAGCCTAAAGCAGTATCGAAATTCGACCGGCTTGCACGCCAGAGAGTACCGAGATAAGTTTGTGATTCATCGCGATCAAGTCGATCCACGAGTGGACCCCATAGGCCATATCATTAGAGACTCTCCAGAGACTCTTCTCTCTTTGGGAGGCGCCTTTATCGCTTCACGAAAGGTAGACTCGGAATCAAAGATGACTTCACTAAATCCGATCGTGTTTATTCTCGCGTTTCTCTCCTTGAACAGAGTGTTCCGCTTGATCAAGAGATTTTTGTGAATTTTATGCAGATTGTAAAGCCTGAGACCAAAAGGTTCCTTCATGTAGTCTGGAAGTTCATTCCCATTGCTTGGAACTACAGGCGAGACCGCCGCGAGATTAGGAGAGCCGAAGGAAAGCTCGTCCGTCCAGAGCGTTACACAAAGCATGCTGCCAATGCAGTCAAGCTATTCATTGATCTTGGTCCTGCATACATTAAACTCGGACAACTGTTGTCAGTTCGCCCCGATGTACTACCTCAACCATACATCAACGAGTTCGCAAAACTCCAAGACGACGTACCACCGGCGAGGTTTGAGAAAGTAAAACCGATTATCGATGGAGAACTGAAGAGACCCTACTCTGAAGTCTTTGACTCCTTCGACATGAGTGCTGTAACAGGAGCCAGTCTGGGACAAGTCTACCGAGCGGTCTTCAAGGGAGAGCAGGTTGTCGTCAAGGTGAACAGACCAGGAATTCGTGAGAAAGTCGCTATCGACACTAAGGTCTTGCGAAGGCTTGTTCCGCTGATTGGACGGTTCATCGACAAGGGTCTCCAGTATTCTGCAAAATCTGTGATCGACCAGTTCTCCGACACAATCAAAGAGGAGATGGACTACCGACTCGAGGCAGAGAGCCTTCTCAAGATCAAACAGAACTTAAGATCAGACAAGGATGTTGTGATACCGAAAGTGTACCTAGAGATATCTTCCGAAAAACTGCTGGTCCTCCAATACCTTGAAGGGATCAAGGTCTCAGATGTAAAGAAACTTGACGAAGCTGGCGTAGATAGAAAGAAACTCGCACGACGAGTGGCCGAGATTTTCTTTAAGATGCTCTTGAGCCAAGAACTATTCCACGCTGACCCTCATCCGGGGAATATTGCCATAAATCCGATAAACGGTTCAGGAGCAAAGAAATCTGCACAAATCATTCTTTATGACTTTGGCATGACTGGAAGTTTGGATAGCGCCACCCGTCTTAAACTCATTAGATTCTACACTGCCCTAGTTGACTTCAGCTCTTCGAGAGTAGTTGATATGATGCTTGAGCTTGGGCTATTGCAGCCTGACGCAAACCGGTACGTGATACGCAGAGGGGTGGATCTTGCCCTAGCTGATATGCAGGGCAAAAAGGTTGATGAAAGCGAAGTAAGCGCTCTCCTCGAGATAGCAAACAGAACAATTTACCAGTTTCCATTCAAGCTCCCCAAGAACTTGGTGTTGTACATGCGAATGCTCTCCATACTCGAAGGTGTCTGCCTTACGCTTGATTCAAAGTTCAGGTTCGTGAAGATACTCGGAGGATTGCTGGAAGAAGAAGGATTGGTTGACGAAGCTTACAAAGCGGAGCTCCAAGAGGCTGTCAAGAAGATTAGCACTGCACTGGTGTCAGGCATCGAGGTCCTTCCTCTGCTCAAAGGTTACCTTGAGCAAAACTATGATCCGACCGGATTGAAGCTCGCAGAGCAAGACAAGAAAGGGAGTAAGTTTCTTCCTGGGCTGGGCGCCGGGATAGGGATCGCAGGGCTTTTCGCGTCTGTAGTCTACTTTGGAAAGTTTGACGCTAAGCTGGGATTTGTTGCTTCGCTGATCCTGCTAGTATTTTCAGTTGTCTACTGGAGATCTTGATTACTCTACTTTAACCCTGCCGACCCCTTTTATCGGCAGTTTAACGGTCAAGACGCCATTCTCATACTTTGCTTTTACTTCTTCATCCTCGCCAACATTGACCTTGACAGGAAGCTGGATTCTTTTATGCACGTGAACAGGTCGTTGTTCCCAGTGTGTGACACCGTCTCTGTCCGGCTTCTCTCTTTTTGCCGACACTGTCAAAAAGTGTTCTGAAAGATTTGTCTTAATATCCTCTTTTTGAAATCCGGCCATATCCAAAACTATCACAAGATCAGATCCATCTTCGTACATATCTATTGGAGGCAAAATCATCTCATAGACGTCTCTTGATCTGGCGCCAATTTCTCGCATAAACTCTTTCGACAAGTGTTGCAAGAGCATGCTCATAAGCTTTCAAAGAGCATTTAATCGATAAAAGCGTATCTCGGCTCACTTGAGAAATTTACCTAAAATTGCCTTTGATTTAATACTCAACTGAGTAATGCTGTTATACCAATTCGACGAGAAGGTCGGGCGATATAAAATGGTACAAGCTTATTGCGTAAAATGCAAGGCCAAAAGAGAGATCAAAGACGCTAAGAAAATTACTATGAAAAACGGCAAACCCGCAACTCAGGGTGTTTGCCCGGTCTGCGGTACCAAGATCTTCAGAATTGGTGGCTAGGCTATTCTATAGAGTCGTTCGTTAATATCGTACGAATTCCTTACCACATCTTTGTGGAGGTGGGCCAGCACGACCGCCACCTCCCAAAAACTTCACTCTTTTCGTGCTCAGCACTTGAGGGAAAATTGGACTTTTTTCTGGAAAACGGCAAAAATGGCCAAGTATCACCATACTAAACAATTTGAGCGCGGAGCAGGCTTCTCAAGACTCATTATGGACTGCATGGCAGAGTCTGGAGAAACACCTGTTCTGATATTTTTCTTTTCCTGTTGTTCTTAGATGGTTGAGCTCTGGTACAGCTTTGGAAAGTATGCTTTCACGCTGGATCGAGCTAAGTAGTAGATAACAAGCGCCTGCAGGCCAGCGTTAAGGACTGAAACAGTCGACCCAAAGAAAAATGCCGTGATGTTTGTAAGAATTCCTAGAGCAGCTACCATCACAGAGTACGTCCACGCCCATCTTTTTCTCGTCCAGATGCCGTAACTCATAACGACTGCAAGGATACCTAGGATCGCGATTATTGTCGCAAACGCTCCGACATCTGCAATCAGTTTTGCGTTGACAATTTCTGTTGTGTTACCTGTTTCGAGCAGCAGAGATACTGTGATTGAAAAGATACCAATGATGACGTCAAGGATCGCTATTATGACGACTCCTGAAGGCCTCTGAGGCGCGAATGAGGACACGAAATAGTAATTTCGAGTTGGCTATTTAGCAGTTAGGCACGTACCGATTTCGCCACCATCGATCAACCATGGAGAACGAAACAAGACTTATTTCGGTGGAGTAAAGGGACTCGAAGTGACCATTATGACACAGAAACCTTCGACGGATAATGAGATACTGTCTGAGTTAAAGGAGATAAGAAAACTTCTGACGCCAGCCCCAGCCGCGCCTCCACCTAAAGGAATGAAAAATGAATTCATGACATTCCTTTCCCAATACAAGGTGCTCGGACTCGCAGTCGCCTTTATCCTGGGAATTTATTTGGGCGCAGTTGTACAAGCGCTAGTCAAAGACATCATATTGCCCCCGATTTCTCTCCTGCTGGGTGCCGGAGGAGGATCAGCATTTGAAACAGCAACTGCCGGTCCATTCTTAGTGGGAGACTTCTCACTTGCTGTACTTACTTTTATCATCGTTGCTCTCGTCATCTTCTTGATGGTGAAAATAGCGACGAAGTGGGGCCTAAACAAGTAGATAGGCAGAATCTATATCAACATGGCATGAGATCATGTAGCAAATGAGTACTGCATTCATTCTCCTAAACGTAGATCCTGGGCACGAAGAAGAAGTCATCAAGACTGTTAGGGCCACGAGTCGGGTGAGCGAGGCTCACAGGATCTACGGAATTTATGACACAATAGTCAAGGTCACTGGAGAATCAGACGAGATCAAGAAGACAATCATGCAGATTAGGAGCTTGCATCACATCAGGTCCACACTCACCCTTACTGTCATAGAATAGAATTTTTACTCTTTGAGACAGCGGGACACAGTCGCTCGTCGTGTTAATCATTTTAGTTTCTTTTCTTTCGATACATGTAACACTGCACACAGGCAATTCAACAGGCACACTCAAAAGTAGAACCGCCTGATATCGCATTCTAAGAGGCAGGTCACTTGCCCTCTGGCAAAGAATTGAATTAAAATATTGATGACGAAATCTTTAAGGGATAAGCGCCTTGTCTGCTCGAAACGTGTTCTTTGGCGCAACCCTTGCGGTTTGCGCCTTTCTGTGGGATCTGGAGACAAACCTTGCGAGTGGATTCTTGGAAGGCGCGAGAACCTTAGTGCAGTACCTCCCCTTCCTTGTCGCCCGTATTCCATTCGCGATCCCTCACGGGCTTAGTGACTTTGTGTTCGGAGCAACTCTAGCTCCCACAGCCATATTGTATCTAAGGCGCTATTCTGGCAAAATGAAAAATATAGAGAGAGTTGCTTTGAAAGCAACTCAACAGGAGTAGTAAAACAAGTTGTCCTCCACTTCAAAGACTTTGTATGGAGTGATAGCAGTACTTGTGGCAATCGTGATCATAGTGTCAAGCGTTGGTGGACTGTACTACACAAAGTACTTGCAGGTAGCTTCGGATAACTCCATCTACGTTAGCAAGTTGCACGACCTGGGAGTGAAATACACGCCGAACATATTGATCGATTACAACAACGGTACCTATACTTGGTACAATGAAACCTCACTACCGCCAGGTTCGAACTTGTACACGGCAACGATTCTCATAATGAACGGCAATGTTAACGCTACCTACAGCGCCGAATTTGGAGAGCATCTCGTGACAGGGCTGGGCGCAGTCGAGAACACGAATACTCAGTTCTGGTGGATATGGACTTACAATGCGACCTCGTCGTGGCAAATTGCAGTGTTAGGCGCGGATCAACTACCGATCACTAACGGCGTGGTTTACGCTTGGACTTTTTGTGGAATGGATAGCTCAGGTAATCCGGCTTGCACTCCCTGATTCCGAAAAACTCTCACTTGATCCATACAGTCTCTAAAGCTTCCACATAAACAAACCATAGGCAAGATCCACAAAAAAGATGAGAGGAAAACTAGCTTCAGAAATTACTCCAATGAAGACTATTGGAATCACCAATCCTGCCGCTAGCGCTATTAGTTGCCTAGAGTTATTCTGTCTGCTGAAAGCCCATTCCTGTAGTGTACTTCTGCGAAAAAGATCGAAGTTTTACGTATTGCCAATTTGCCACAGTCGCTAGTTCTTTAGTTAGGTTTATTGTCGAGATCTCGAATCCACATATTCATGAGTAAGCTTACCCAGGTAGAAAGTGATGCTCCGAGCATAATTGTTACACCACCCGGCCCGAAGTCACGTGAACTTCTCGCAAAACAAACACAATTTGAAACTAGAGCTACGATTTATCCAAAGGCTTTTCCCTTTGCTATTGAATCTGCAAAGAATTCTACAATCAAAGATGTTGATGGAAACCTCTACATCGACTGGATGAGCGGAATCTGTGTCCTGAATTTAGGGCATAACAACCCCGTCATAACCAAGGCAGTGGATGACCAGATACAAAAGGTATGGCACGCGCTCGAAATTCCGACCGAGGTACGCATTGACTTTCTCCAAAAGATTCACAGCGTATTGCCGAATAATCTCAGAGGGCACGCAAAGGTGTTGTTCACCGTCACAGGAGGCGATGCCTGCGAAGCCGCAATGAGCCTTGCGCGATACGTCACCAAGAAGAAGACCATAATCGCATTCAGTGGCTCTTACCACGGGATACATCAAGGAGTTGTTGGCGCTACGTCTAGTCGCCACTATCTTGAGTACTCTGGCACCACGCGCTCGGGTGTCTTCCATGTTCCGTATCCATACTCGTACCGGTTCCCGTTTCCTGTTGAGAAGAAAGGCGACGAAGCCCAAGTGATCCTAAGATACTTGGAACATCTTATCTCCGACGAGCATTCGGGATTGGACGACCCTGCTGGAATCATTGTAGAGCCCGTGCAGGGAGAAGGCGGATACATCGTACCTCCAGCAGATTTTCTTCCCGGTCTAAAAGAAATTTCGCAAAAGTATCAAATCCCTCTGATAGTGGATGAGGTGCAATCTGGATTTGGCCGAACTGGCAAGTTCTGGGGCTGCGAGGCAACGAACTCGACTCCAGACATAATGTGTATATCAAAATCAGTGGGGGCTGGGCTTCCTTTATCTCTGATAGCATACCATTCTGAATATGACAGTATCCTTCCTGAGGGCTTTCACCTTGGAACGTACCGGGGCAATCCGCTTGCGCTTGCCGCAGGGGCGGCGAGTATAGACTATATTGCGCGTACCGGACTATTGGACAAAGTTCAGAACCTCAGCCGAAGGATAATACCGGAGTTCGAACGGATCGGGAGCCAGAGCAAGAACGTTGGAGACGTTCGGGGACTGGGATTCATGATAGGTAACGAGATAGTCAAGACAAAAGACGGCAGAGAACCTTCTAAGGAGCTTGCAGTCAAGATGAGAAAGACAATGTTTGAGAACGGATTACTGATGCACACCTCTGGCCACTATGGGAACGTACTGAGGTTTATGGCGCCGCTCACGATATCGGAAGAGCTTCTCCAGCGCGGGCTTGTAATTTATGAACGCAGTGTAAAGTCTGCTGAGTAAGTGAAAGTAAAGCCTAGGACTCGAGGACCTTTATGGCGCTGGGCGGTATACTGATGAATATAGGGCCATTCCCCGAAGGACTTTCAGTGCCACTGCAGAACCTATGTGTTGTTACAGTAATGTTCGCGTTCCCCACTCTAATCTTGTGATCTGTCACCGCTCCCCTGTAGTCACGCGATACCACTTCGCCTCTCAGAACATTTTCGATCGACTGAGGTTTTGCTGAGCTCAAGCCTATCTCGTTGTATCTGATTGTCACCGAAGATATAATCTTGGGTACATCGCCATCACATTGACAAATTAGTTCAGTGCCAAAATCCGGTATCATTAGCCTAGCGGTTCTCCCACCAGGCAAGACTTCCACTACGGAAGCTTTCAGGATATTGGTTCTGCCGATGAACTCGGCAACAAACGCGTTGGCTGGGTCGGAGTATAGATCGTGTGGTGAGCCTTGCTGCACGATCTTTCCTTGGTTCAAGAGTATCGTCCTATCTGAAATGACAAACGCCTCTTCTTGGTCGTGGGTAACGAATATGCTCGTGATGCCTATTCGCCTCAATAGGGTTCTCAGCTCGCTTCGCACCCTCTCCCTGACTTGGAGGTCGAGATTGCTCAATGGTTCGTCCAGTAACAGAACTTTTGGATGATATGCGATGTTTCTAGCTAGCGCTACTCTTTGTTGTTGCCCTCCGCTCAATTGTGCTGGGTATCTATCCTCTAAACCGTGCAAGCCTACAAGCTCCAACGATTCCTTTATCCGTGATTCTGCATCAGACTTTGAAAACCTGCCACCCAAACAATACTTGAGATTCTGTTTCACTGTCATATGGGGCCAAAGTGCGTAGCTCTGAAATACAAATCCAAGTTTCCTCTTTTCAGCGGGTAAGAATATCTTTTTCTGAGTTGATGTCACAATCTGACCGTCAAGAGAGATCTCTCCCTCGTCAATATCCTCAAGCCCAGCGATTGATCTTAGGATGGTAGTCTTGCCGCAACCACTCGGACCAAGGAGTCCTAGAATTTCTCCCTCCTTGACTTGGAAGGACACATGGTCTACAGCAACTACTTTTCCAAATTTTTTGACCTCGTCCCTTACTTCGATCTTTACCGTCTGTTGCGCCACAGTGTTCAAGAAGACAACGTCTGCTGAATTATTAATGTTATGCTGTGTTGGTCAAATAGGATTTCATATATCTTGAAGATTTTCTGACAATCTAGATCAACTAGAGAAGAGAAAATTTGGCGAAGCTAGTCTATGTTTTCGCTACTGGAGGTACCATAGGTACCTACCGCGACAAACAAGGGATTGCGCACGTCGGTGATATGACAAAGAATCTCGTCTCTAGAGTAAAACCAAGAGGAATTGCGATCGAGACAAAGACCATAATGATGAAGGGTAGCGCAAACATGGATCCATCAGATTGGATCGTCATCGCTGATGAGGTAGCTCGAGTGATCAAGAATAAGAAGGAAGCAAGCGGAATTGTGATACTTCATGGAACTGACACGATGTCATATACGGCCGCAGCGCTGAGCTTCATGCTACAAAAGCCAGGACTGCCTATAGTTTTGACTGGCGCAATGATCTCTGGATCGGATCCTTCCAGCGACGCAATATCTAACTTCAAGGCAGCCTTGCAATGCGCGGCAAACTCCAATATTGCTGAGGTCTGTGTCCTCCTATCAGCAAACCCATCAGGCAGGAAAAAAATCATCATAAGGGGATGTCGTTCGCGCAAAATTCACTCGATAGCCTTGAATGCATTTGCCAGTATCAACGCGCCGCCGATCGCTTTCGTAAATGGGGGGAAGATTACTTACTCTGGAAAGTATCAGAAACGCGGTACGAGGAGAAATTTTGTTTTGGACACAAGGATTGAGCCGCGCGTAGTACTTATAAAACAAAATCCGGCCCTGACGAATGAAATTCTCCAACATTCGCTAGAAGGAGCAATGGGCACTGTAATCGAAGGAACGGGCAGAGGACACGTAAAAGAAAAACTTCTGACTACCATATCATCGTTCGGAAAACCCGTTGTGATATCAACGCAGGCAATCTACGGCGGAGAAAGCATCGGTACATACGACATCGGAAAAAAAATGCTCAAAGTGAGAAATTTGATACGCGCAGGAGATATGACAAGCGAAACAGCTTTTGTGAAGCTGATGTGGTGTCTCGGACACGAAGGTTCGGCCAGAAAGAGATTTCTTGAGAACATTTGCGGGGAAATTTCAGTTAGGAGTAGCTAGTCCCATGGTCGTTGATCTAGTCATAAAGAACGGTCATCTTGTCATACCTAAGCAAGGCATCATCGATGCAGGAATTGCTGTAGAAGACGGGAAAATAGTTGCGATCTGCTCTGAGCCAAACCTCCCAAAGTCAGACAAGATAATTGACGCAGAAGGCAAGTACGTCCTTCCAGGAGTGATTGACCCACACACCCACTACGGTCACACTTATGGCAGATACCGCCTTGATTTCGGAGAGAACGTTCAATCCGAGACGATTTCTGCCGTCTTGGGTGGAATAACTACTGTGAACGTCATTCACAGGTTGTATCCAGCTACAGCTTCGTATTTCGACTTTTTTTCAAAGGAGGTCGATCCAGTCATCGAAAAGTCGAGCACAAATTTTCTGATAACACCCGGTATTATGACCCAACAACACGTTGACGAAATGCAACGTTACGCGAGCGAGCTTGGTATTACTTCCTTCAAATTCTTTCGCGGTTACAAAGGAGGCGAGTGGCGAAACATGGGTATTTCCGGATTGGATGACGGAGTATTCTATGCCATGTTGATGCAGGCAGCCAGAATGGGAGAATCTAGTCTCTCACTCGTTCACTGCGAAAATTCCGAGATAGCAAACTATACTACAGAAAAAGCGAAGAGAGAAGGAAAATCCGGCCTATCTGCGTGGGATGATGCACGACCGAAAGCCGCCGAGACGGACAGTATTCTATCTGCGATTCACCTTGCTTGCGTTGTGGCAAAGACCCGGCTATACGTGCCACACGTCACTACTGATCAGGGAATAGATTGCATTGTGAGAGCTAAACTTGAAGGAAAATCTGTCATTGCAGAAACTTGTCCTCACTATCTCTGCTTCACAAAAGACGATAAGAAGATAGGAATCTTGGGAAAGATTAATCCTCCGCTTAGAGACTTGGCTAGCGTTGAAAGACTCTGGGAGAGGATATTCGATGGTACTATTGACACCATCGGAACAGATCACGTGCCTGTCAGACTCAAAGACAAGGTTGGGAACGGAGATATCTGGACTGCTGGTTTGGCATTCCCTGGAAGTGCCACAATGATTCCTGTCCTACTAAGTGAAGGCCACAACAAACGAGGATTGTCACTTCAGAGAATTGTAGAGATGACAAGCTACAACACTGCTCGGACATTCGGACTCTTCCCAAGAAAGGGAACCCTGGCTCAAGGCGTAGATGCAGACATGACGATAGTGGACATCAAAAAGGAAGTCACAGCCACCGCCGACATGCTTGGCTCTGCCGCTGGATTCACGTTATTTGAAGGATGGAAATTCAAAGGATGGCCCACTCACACAATCGTCAATGGTCACCTTGTCATGGAAAATGGTTCGTACATTGGAAGACCAGGTCTTGGAACATATCTCCGCAGAAGCTTGAACAATCCACCACCACTTTCAGTTAAGACAACTTAGATGCTTCATGTCTGATTCTGCCTGTATAGGCGTTGAGACCTAGTCTATGGAAAGATACGATGTCGCCGTAATCGGCGGCGGAAACGCGGGCCTTTGCGCTGCGATGACGGCGATCGAGAGCTGTGAAAAAGTTCTGCTGATAGAAAAATCGCCGGCCATACATCGAGGAGGTAATTCCAAATACACGCGTGATATAAGATGCGCTAGCAACGGCCCAACTGAATCCACCAGATATACGAAGGAAGAATTCATGGAAGATTTGCTAAGGGTAACGAAACACGATACTGACACAAAGCTTGCCTCTAGAACGATAGAGGAATCCTTCAACATCCCAGACTGGATGACAAAACATGGAGTTCGTTGGCAGCTGCAACTCAAGGGAACGCTGCATCTTGGGAGAACAAACAAATTCTTCATTGGTGGAGGAAAGGCCCTGATCGACACATACTATGATTATGCGAAGACTCACAATATCCAACTGCATTATGATTCTAGTGTCGAAGGTCTGAATTTTGAATCCGGCACGCTAAGATCTCTCATGATTAGAACTGGAGGCGGAGAAAGAGAAATCGAAGCTAAATCATACGTAATCGCTTCTGGCGGTTTTGAAGCTAATATCCCCTGGTTGAAACAGTACTGGGGTGATATAGCTTCCAATTTCATAGTCAGGGGATGTAAATACAATACCGGTACAGTCTTGAGATGCCTTCTCGACAATGACGCATTGCAGACAGGTGTCGAAAAGGAGTTTCACGCTGTAGCCGTTGATGCCCGCTCGCCAAAGTTCGATGGCGGGATTGTCACGAGGAACGATTCGATACCTTTTGGAATCGTAGTGAACAAAGAAGGAAAGAGATTCTACGACGAGGGAGAGGACCTCTGGCCAAAGAGATACGCAATTTGGGGTAAGCTGATAGCAGAGCAACCAGGCCAAATTGGCTATTCAATAGTAGATTCGAAGGTGACCGGAAATTTCCTGCCGCCAATGTACGAACCATACAAGTCGAACTCAATAACCGAACTCGCGAAGAAGATAGATGTCAATGAATCTGCTCTCTCTGACACGGTAAGAAACTACAACGACCATATTGTAAGTGGAAAATACGATCCTTCAATACTCGACAATTGCGCTACTACAAACCTGTCACCAACTAAGTCGCACTGGGCGTTGCCACTCGATACACCTCCATTTTACTCGTACCCGCTCAGTCCTGGAATCACATTCACTTACCTCGGATTGAAGGTTAATGAGGAAGCAAGAGTACTCATGAAAAATGGGTATGCGTTCAAGAACGTCTTTGCGGCAGGAGAAGTCATGGCGGGAAATATTTTGACGAGAGGATATCTGGCAGGGTTTGGATTGACGATCGGAACCACTTTCGGAAGGATAGCAGGGGAGCGAGCCGTGCACTATGGTTGATAGTCCTCTGCTTGAGGCCTCGCGCCAATTCAAAATCTGCAATGCCTGCAGATACTGTGAAGGCTATTGCGCTGTGTGGCCTGCGATGGAGCGCAGGACAACATTTGAGGAAAAGGACGTAATTTTCCTGGCTAATCTCTGTTATAATTGTCGCGATTGCTTCACTGCTTGTCCATTCACTCCGCCGCACGAATTCAACATCAACATACCGAAAGTCATGAGTGAGGTGAGGCTATTGACCTACGAGAGTCATGTTTCGCCAAAAAGTGCTTCCGCTGCGTTTGCAAAACCAAGAAAGACGACCAGCCTTTTCGCTCTCTCCATGACTGCATTGATGTTCCTTTTTTCAAGCATTATTGGAAACCCAACCCGACTTTTCTCAGCTCAGACCGGTCTCGGTTCATTTTACGTGATTATTCCATACTGG
>DAHVAI010000001.1 GCA_027314685.1 Nitrososphaerota archaeon
CATCCGCGCGATGTTTCTCGGCAGCAGAGATCAATCCAGATCTATGCATGACCTGTTCTTTATCATGCATGGGTTCTAAAGCAGTCATTCTCAAGTGGTACCGCGGAGTGGGCTGTGTCAAGAAAGAAGAAAGCATCGCGAACAAACGGTTTCACCGTGACAAGATTCAAATTCTTTTTACTATCGGGACTTGTCTTAGAAAGGAAAGCCGAGAAAGACGAAAGTGCGGCACTTCTGTTGAGTTCTAGTCAAATGTGTGAGTGTCTACAGAAATTGTGAGCCTTTGAGTTGGAACATCTTTCTTGAGTCACCATTTAATAGAACTTTTGATGCTCTCGTTCGTCTTATAATATCGACGTAATTACTGAAACGGTCGAACGGTCTAAACGTTGAAGTGACAAAATTTCCAGAAACCAAAGATAAAATTGCAAATCTGAGAGCACTTCAGTTCTAACTTGGTTCTGGATCGCGGCTCTCCTGCCTCGAGCGCTTCAGTTGTCTCAAACAGAGAGAGAGCGATCTGCTGACCCGTATCATGATCGTTGAATGTGCATCTGAGAAATTTCCGATTTCATTCTCCAGCAGAACACTTGAGTTGATAGGAGGAATTCTCAGTATACGAATACCCACGTGTATGCACAGGAACAGTTTTGACGACGGGACGTTTCCATAAATGCAACTTCATACAAATCAATCAATCAAAATACTTCCCAATAGCTGATCAAAATGAAGAATGAAAATTCAAAAAGGGGCGGTTCGTTTGGATCCGGCAGAGCGGGCTCTGACCAATCGTCATATAAATGGCTGGTGCTCGCCGTTGTCATGGTCGGTACATTCATGGTTATCCTTGACTCAAGTATAGTGAACGTGGCGCTTCCCAAGATAATGGCGGCATTCGGGATTCCTATAGACACGGCAGAGTGGGTCTTGAACGGATACCTTATCTCTTTTGGGGCTTTGCTCCCTGCCTCCGGATGGTTCGCCGACAGGTTCGGATACAGAAAGATTTTCACACTTTCGCTGATCATTTTTACCCTCGGTTCATTTCTTTGTGCAATTTCGTGGGATGAGAAAGCCTTGATTTTCTTCCGGGTCTTCCAGGGAATCGGCGGAGGGATGCTCATGCCTGTCGGGATGGCTGCTGTTCTCCGAGAGTTTCCGTACGAAAAGCGCGGTACGGCCCTCGGCTTCTGGGCAGTAGCGGCTGCAGGCTCTTCTTCGTTCGGCCCTATCGTAGGCGGATATCTCGTTGACAGGTTTGACTGGAGCTCGATTTTTCTTATTAACGTTCCAATCGGTATTCTAGGCGTATTCGCTGCCTGGGCAATCCTAAAAGACTACAAAGCGGAAAGGTCGCATAACTTTGATTGGGTTGGCTTCGGATCGATGACAACTTTTATCGTCACGATTCTCCTAGCTCTGGCAGACGGCAACGCTGCCTGGAACACCGG
>DAHVAI010000008.1 GCA_027314685.1 Nitrososphaerota archaeon
ACTGCTGTTCACAATAGAAGCTATTGGCTCGGGTTTTTGTAGCAAGTCTGAAATGTCAGGAACCTTTGGCTTTTCCTCGATTGGTGTAGTGGCAGGTTTCACCTCTACAGGTTTCTTGATCATCTCCGCGATGAGAGGCTCCGCAATCTTTTTCGTACTCTCTATTCTTCTTTCGATTGCTTCCATCTTCTGGTTCACGAGCTGCAATAATTGGTTACGCAGCGTCTCGAGATCCCCGATCTGAATAAAAGCGTCCACTTTGGAAATTTTTTCGTCCAGGGACCTCAGCTCAGTCTTGTACTTTGCCCCCAGAATTTCACGCTCTTCTCTCGTTATCTCCTTGGCTACCTCAGCCTCGTACAGTCTTGTTAGGGCAGCTGAGACTAGTTCTTTCTCCAGTGTATAGGTCCGAAGCTCTCGCTTGTTCTTTTCGAGTGCCGACTTTGGTATCGAGTGGTTACTGGGAAATTGCTTCAGCGGGGCGCTCTCAGTTCCAGTCTCCTCAGTACGAGGCTTCTTAGTCCCAAAATAGACAGAGACCGAGCCTATCGCAGCTCCTGCAGCCACCAGTCCAGCATAAGTCGCGATTTCGACTGCTGACAAGGACTCTGCTCCTATCGACGTGCGCTATCTAGCCGCGATAGCGCGTCATCCAAGAGTAGGTTCTTAGTTTGGTCGAAGCACCGAAACCACAGTATGAGCACTTTTTATGTCTCATGTGGTATGAGTGGTGGCCGCATCTTCTGCACCTCATGTGGGTCTTTTTCCGACCCATCTTTCCCATCGACGAAGTTCCGCGCATGTTCTAAATCACTCTAAACGAAACACTAGTTTAATTTTTTGGAGGTGGAGATATGATGACGACGTTGTCTCCTCTCACGACTATCGTTCCGAGAGAAGTGGACTTGCCATCTTCCATAACTTCCTCCGAGGATTCAAGTACAAGGTTCATGTGCTGGTCAAAACCCTGCAAAGTCCCCCTGATCACCTTTCCGCCCTTTAGTTTAATCAGAACAATCTTCCCAAGACTCTCGTCCAGTACTTTGACAGCCATGTCTTGAGACATTCGTTTTCCCAAGAATTCTTTCCATCAAGTCTTATTAAGCATTGTTTGCCGTTGAAACGGTTCTCGAGAAAAAGAGTTGAGGATCTATAATCTCTCAAAGACCGCGCGTGACGAGCTGGTAGACAATCTAGCCAAGATTTCTGGTGGTAACGAGATCAAGCCGCGCGAGTTAAAGATTGCAGAATCTGACGATCCCGAGTACGCAATAGTTTTCGCCAAGGAAGAAAATTTGTACCTCGGCAAGAAAAAGGACTCGTATTTTCCTCTGTTGAGGGATGAGTCGATCCTCGAAGGAAAGCCGGTGGTCACGGTAGACAGCGGCGCGGTCAAGTTTGTCTGCAACGGCGCTAACATCATGAGGCCCGGAATAGTGAAAATCGAGGGTGAGTTCGGACCAGACGATCTTCTCATCGTAAAGGAGCAGAAATATAACAAACCTATTGCAATTGGGAAGGCCATGATGTCAAGGGAAGAAATGCAGGCCGCCTCCAAGGGCGTAGTCGTCACCAATTTGCACTATGTAGGGGACAAATTCTGGGAAATGCTCAAGGAGCTATAGTTTCTTAGAGCAACAATTGTTTTTAATGAGAAAACTGCGTATCATGGTAGATGAGGGAGAAGTGGTTTGAGCTCAAGTAATGGACAGAAGATAGAGGCCATTCCTCAAATTTTGCTAAAGGCCTTCCCCCTGAAGAATCCTGCCGAAGTGGCCCAGATCAAGGAAGAAGTGAAAAATCGCACAATTGTTATTTTGAAGATTACACCGCTAGCGCAGAAAAGCGTTGAGGAACTAAAGACAACTATCGAACAGTTGACTGATTTTGCAGTCTCTTTCGGTGGAGACATTGCGAGGCTCGGGGAAGAAAGAATCGTCATTGCACCGCCCGGCGTGAAAATCTGGCGCGGAGAAAAATCTGGCGTCTAGCGAATTCTTATGGTTTCTTCCACCTGCGGATGGTAGACCGGAAGCTTGAACATCCTCGAAAGATTGTACGAAAGCGTTTCACATTTTCTCTTTTCACCGTGGTTTACAAAGATTTGCTGGAGCTTCGGCCTAAGCTTTCGAACGAAGTTAACTATCTGGTTGTAGTCGCTGTGCCCAGATAGACCCTCGATTTTGTTTACCTGGCAATTTACATCGATTACTTTGATCTTTCCGTTTTCACCTAACAGACTTACCTGCCTTGAACCATCGAGGACTCTCCGTCCCATCGTGCCCTGCACTTGGTAGGAGACAAACATCACCCTGTTTTTATCCGAGCCTGCAAGTTGAGAAAAGTACTCAATCACCGGTCCACCCTCGAGCATACCTGAAGTGGCCATGATAATCGCTCCGCCTTCTCTCAATGCTTCCTCGCGGTTGCTGGGATGTTCAATTACAGTGAAGAATTCTGACGAAAACGGGTTTGAATCCTCCTCCAAAATCTTGTACTTTAGCTCGCGCGAAAGATACTCCGGATAGGCAATGTGTATTGCAGTTGCCTCCGAGATCATGCCTTCGATGAAGACTGGAGTCTCTACGAGCTTTTTCTCCCGCATGTAGTGGTCAATCACGAGCATTATCTCCTGAGATCGACCCACCGCAGGAACTGGTATCAGCACCTTGCCACCTTCGCGGAGCGTATCATTTGCGTACTTTGTGAATAGCAGCTCGACCTCCTCCCTTGAAGGCACAACGTCTTCCTTGGTTCCGTAGGTTGATTCCGTAATCAGCGTCTCAACTCTGGGATAATTCCAGAAAGCAGATTCCAGAAGCTGAGTCTTGCCATATTTGTAATCACCGGTGTAGACAATGTTGTGAGCTCCCTCTCCGATGTGCAGGTGAACTGTAGCTGAACCGAGTATGTGACCTGCGTTATTGAAAACGAGCTTGACATCAGGTGCCACGTCCGTCACGAGTCCATAGGGAACCGTAATTGCGTGTTTTATCACCTCGCGAATGTCCCTCTGATCGTAGACAAGCCTCCCGCCTTCCAGCTGTCCAATCTTAACCATGTCTCCTTGAAGCAACGTCATTAACGGCAACGTCGGCTCCGTGCAATAAACCGGTCCGTCGTATCCATACTTGTACAGAGCCGGTAGGAATCCAGTGTGATCCAGGTGCGCATGACTGATTATCACAGCGTCCAGTTCGTCCAGTTCGATGTCAGCCCAATCCAGTCGTGGGAATGCATCCCACGCGTTCTTAGATCCCGGATGAATGCCGCAGTCAAGCAGAAGTTTGCTTTCGGAAGTGCTAACTATGATCGAGGAGCGGCCGACTTGCTCAAAACCGCCGAGCGTCATGATGCTCACCTCAGTTTCCTGTGTAAGCCTCGGCCTGAAGATATTCTCGCCGACCTCCCTAAAGAACTTGGCACGTTCGCTAGCGCTCTGGCTCAGGACATAGTTCACGTTCTGAATGCTCTGACATGGGATGTGCGGAAGCTTTCTTACTCTGATCTTCCAACCTGTCTTGTCAGTAATCTCGATTGGATTGAACCCTTTTTCGACCGAAAGCTGCAGGGGTTTTCTAGCTTCCAGAATTGCTTCGCCGAGCGCCGCGTCAAAGAATATCTTCTCGACGCCAGAATCAGGTGGAACGCTTGCCAGGATGATATCCTGCGCTTCCTGTTCATCCTTACGGATTGATTTGTCCGTCCGGACCACAACTCTGCGCTTTACAAGATTAACAACGTCAGAGACTATGTAGCTGTTCTGCTGCAGGAACTTTGGATTCTTTGAATAAAGCGCAATCCTCGGCCCTTCATACTCAACTCTGGTAATCTCTGCGTCTGCAGGAATATGATTGAGTATTATGCTCGTGATGTTTGACATGTTTTTAGTATCGTCATTATTCTTTGTCAACTTCAGTTATGCTGAATATCTTTTCAGCAATCTGCTTGCTATGCCTTGTGCACTTTGTCGTTCAGTCAACCTATGCTTCTACTACCGGTAATCGCCATCAGTTGTTGCGCTTTTTCATCTTTAGAGAGCTCGCGATAACCGCTCTCCTTTGTAATCACCGCAACGTCAAATCCATCGCCTGTTCCGGCGTTTCTCTTGATCGCTGCAGTAACGGCGCCAATTGCAATTGGAATAACTTGCTTTACTGTCATGCCTTTGTTGTACTGGTCTTCCATGATGCCAAGCGCAACCGGAGAACCGCTGCCGGTTGACACCATGTCTTCTTTAGTGATCGCCCCAAAAAAGTCAACGCTGTATATAGCATACCCGTCAGTTGAATCCCAGCCACCCAGCAAAAAGTCTGCTATCAATGGATAAAACCTAGTCGCAAAAAGAATGTTTGCAGAAATGCGCGCCAGCGATCTCAGCGGTATGGGCTTTTGGTTTTCGAGCTTGTAGAGGTTAGCGTAGTACTTGAGCGTGTCAATCATATTCTGAGCTTCAGCTACAGTGCCAGCGATCGTCACACCAACGTTATTGTCTATCTTGTGGACCTTCTTGCCCTGCCTGTGCGCGATGTAAAGGTAGCCAGCAGTCACACGCATGTCTGTGCAGAGGACGACCCCGTCTGAGCACGTCATGGCAACCGTCGTAGTGCCATGGTACTTCAGGGCATCCGCTTCAGTCTTTCTGTCTGTTACTCCGCCTCGAGCATTATTTGTTGGAAATATCTTTTGTGACAAGTTATCAACTCGTTCGACTTCCAGAACGTGTGAACAGAACATACGTGCCCGGCAGAGTCCGCCAGACAGCGTAATTAGAAGCCGACAGTTCCAACACAGGAGTCATGTCCTTTAAATAACTTTCCGAGCATGACAAACCTGCCTTTTCTTTGTGATCATAGTTGCCCGCGCATGTCATGGAGCTTCCCAGGAGAGTTGCAGCTGGCGACAACATCATTCGCCAGGTTGGAGCGCTACTGGAGGATCTGGAACTCGGTCGCCAATCCCTAATACTTTCTGGGCCCAACGTCAAGAAGGAAATCGGAAATGAACTTACGAAGTCATTACAGGACGTCGGTTTCAAGCAGGAATGGGGACTCGTTGGACCATCAACATTCCAAGAGGTCGAGCGCGTCACAAAGCTTGCTCTGGAGCGTAAGGTCAATTTTCTAATCGGTGTGGGTGGTGGCAAGTCAATTGACATTGCAAAGCTCGCATCATTCAATGTTAAAGTTCCTTTCGTTAGCGTGCCGACAAGCGCGTCGCACGACGGCATCTCTAGCCCATTTGGTTCGGTCAAGGGTCTGGACAAACCCTACTCAGTAGTCGCAAAACCACCGATTGCAATTGTAGCTGACACTGAAGTGATCGCGAAAGCTCCATACAAGTTGTTGATAGCAGGATGCGGCGATCTGGCGGCGAAACTCACGGCGGTGAAGGACTGGGAGCTTTCACATATAAAGACAGGAGAATATTACGGGAGATACTCTGCAAGCCTCGCACTTCTCTCCGCTGATCTTATCATAGAAGATGCAAACATTATCTCATCGCATAACAAGGAGAGTGTTCGTGTCGTGGTTGAGGCGCTGATAAGTTCCGGGGTAGCGGCGGGTATCGCCGGCAGTAGCAGACCCTGCAGTGGCTCCGAGCATCTCTTCAGCCACGCGATGGACATCGTTGCACCGGGAAAGGGACTCCACGGTGAAAGATGCGGTCTCGGGACAATAATGATGGCAAAACTACATGGGATGGACTATCAGTCATTGCGCCATTCGCTGAAGGTAATGGGGCTCCCTACAAAAGCCGAAGAAATTGGTGTCACGGCAGACGAGATAGTCGAATCTCTAGTTCTTGCAAGAGAGATTAGGAAAGAGAGGTACACGATTTTGGACGAAGTGAAACTGACCAAAGATTCAGCCAGAAGCCTAGCGATAGAGACTGGAATTATCCCTAGCTAGACTTTGCTTCTGGCGTTGCTTCCGCAGGTTTAGTTTCCTTTTTCTCATCTTCCTGCTTCTTTGCTTCAGCTTCTTTCTTCGCGGGGTTTTCGTACTCTTCTACGAACGTAACCTTGTCAAGCGGTTTGATGAACTTGAAGAGGTCGGTACTTATTCCTCTCTTTATGATCTGTAGACCATCCAGCAAGAAGTAATCGCTAGGAATGATCACCTTGACTTCTGCATCGCCAACGCTCTCGAATTTGATTTTCTCCTTCTCAAGAGGAAGTCTTCTATGGATCAGAGCTTCGATCTGCTGGCTGCGCTCATCCAGTTTCTGCTTTATCTCAACGTTGTACTGCAATGTCTTTCCTGCGTACCTGTGGTTAA
>DAHVAI010000061.1 GCA_027314685.1 Nitrososphaerota archaeon
CCGAACAACCCGACGATCTTTGGTCGCTAAGGAGAGTCGTTAGCAAAGGAGACCTAGTTGCCGGGGAAACTTCACGAGTGTACAAAGACACTAGCGAGTATGCTAGGCCTGACAAAGAACGAATCAAGGTCGCTGTCACAATAGAAGTCGAAAGCATACAGCTCGATAGCACATTCTCTAGATTGAAGGTCGCTGGCAAGATTGTCGATGTTTCCAATGAGCTGCTGAGCAAAGGATCGTTCCATTCCCTGACCGTCTCTGAAGGGCACAAGGTCTCGATCAAAAAACCCGGAGGATTCACAAGCGTTCAGCTGAGACTGATTGAAGGTGCAAGCACGCAAAAAGACAATTTCGCCATTATTGCCCTTGATAGGAGAGAAGCTGGAATCGGCATCGTTAGAGGAACACATCTTCAAATTCTCCCTGCAATAGAATCCGGTATAACTGGAAAGATGTACCGCGACACAAAGAAGGGAGGTGATGGTTACTTTGGGAAGATCGCCGACGCGCTCGCCGTGGTAAATCCCAGCGGATCCAAGGTCTTTGTTCTTGGCCCCAGCACGACGAAAGACGCGCTCGCGAACTATCTCCAGAGAGAAAGGAAGGAGTTCGGTGATGTAAAAGCTATTGAGGGCTCTGACGTTTCTGGCGAGGACGGAGTTTACGTAGCTCTAAGGAACAACAACCTGCAGTCTGCGCTTTCCGAGAGCAGGCTTGCAAAAGTCCAGAAGCTTCTTTCAGAGACGATGAGACGGATCTCACTCGGCGATACCCGAGTTGCTCTTGCTTTCGGAGATTGTTTGAAGGCATCCAGGGAGGGCGCGATCGAATCTTTGATCATTGCGGACAAGATCTTCTTACTCAAAGGTATCGAAGAAGATTCCATAGTCGACCTGCTAAATTCAGTAGAAGAGTACCGCGGCGAAACGTTCCTGCTAGATTCGACCACAGATCTTGGGAGCCAGGTCAATACTCTCGGCGGTGCCGTAGGGTTACTCAGGTTTGCAATAAAGAACTAGATTCTGTGCGCCGGATATCGAGGCATTTCGAAAGTCATCGGTAGACGTTTTGCAGGTCTCCATAGATGCTATAAAATGATTGAATTCGATGTGCCATGAAATCGATAATCTTTGCCGTTGCTTATCCAAAGACAACATCACCCAGAGTGCCAGTGCAGGAACTCGCTCTTCCTTTTTTGGAATTTCAAATATTTCTCCGTTGCAAGTCTATTTGTCTAAGAAATATCGAGCTCGCCTTTGGCCCATGGTTTCATCACGATATCCCAGGGAGTAATGATTCCATCATCACAAGTCAAACAGCCGCCCAAGCTTGAGTAAAGCTCAAGGGCTGCCGAAGTTACAGGAATGTTAGAGCCTACAGAGATAGGTTGAACGCCCTTAACGTGACCAAGTTTGGTGTCAATCAAAGCAGAGGAA
>DAHVAI010000014.1 GCA_027314685.1 Nitrososphaerota archaeon
AGTGAATCTGCGCTGGCAAGATATCCCTCAATCTTCGCCCAGTCAGGTTCCTTTGCCGCGTATTTTGTCAACGCGGAAGAATCGATGATTTGTGAAACTACTTTTTCTTCGAGCGAGTTCGGATTGGACTCAATGGACATCGTCTCTATCCTCTCTGATGCTTTTCAATGAAAAGCCCTTCTGGGAGGGCTTCACTTGCCTTTCTATCAGTTTGTGAAGCTCGCGGATATTTTTCTTGCTCGTCGACTTCCAGGCAAGCTTTTCTAGATATGCCCTTGTTGCAAGCGAAATGTCAACACCGTTTCGTTCCAAAGCCTCTTTGGTTTCCTTCTTGATTCTGACGCTCACTACTTCGCTCATGAATACGAAGTTGGATGTAAACAAGATATATACATATTGTCTACAAACCTGTCAAATCTTCGAGCGGCAACGACGATCGAGGCAATCGGTTCCGCTGAACTTTCCGAGCAATTATCAGGATCATCAGCTTCCTTGTCTTCATAGCGCATGATCTCAGATTACGCAATTATCCCGAGATCGTGCTAGATAGACATGGGGCAAAACAGAGTCGGGTATAGGTAAATCCAATACAAGATGGAATTTTCTTTTTGACTGGAATTTGGAACAAATGCGCATGTCGTGAATTCTATGGATGGGTTGTTACCCACAGAGCAATCGAGCTCTTGTGTCATTCAGGATGAATATACACTCTAACAGAAATCATGATGAGATGGCTATCGGGCCAAATATTGTTTCAGCGTCGTTACTTATCCCAATCTGATAGTAGATTACTGACCCATTTTGCAGGGTGCTTGGGAAAGGAATGGTTTGTGTTTGATTGGTATGTGCTGCAAGCGTTGAATCGAAGGTTATGCTATTGATCGTCCCCCACGGAACATCGCTGATCGTTTGAGCCACGGTGGTGTCACCGTGGAGATACAGACTGATGTTTGTGAGTTCACACTGTTTTCCGAAATTCTCCAAGATAAAGACACAATTTCCCGAGTTTGTGGAACATACCGGATTTGAAACTGCCACATTGGGCCAAGGCGAACTACTGTGTACTCCTATAAAATTGTAGCTCGCGAAAATGAAGAAAGTTGCGCATGAAGCTACTAGAATTAAACCTATGATGATGCCTATGGTCACTCTTCTTCGATTAGCGTGACTAGGTTCAACCAGCAAATTGGCTAATTCCTGCTTGTATCAACTCTTGATTCGTCAGATAGTTCTTTGTTATGGAGTGCAAATCTGGAATGTCTAACCTGATAAGATTGAACTGAAAAATGCATAAATGAAAGAAGATAGACTTGAACCGATTGACAAACAGGATGCCAAGCAGAAAATTGCTACTGGGCTTGGGCATCGTTCTATCTCTTGTTGGGGTCTTCCTGATTTACGGTTCCACTTATGATTCGCTTGTTAATTTCCTTTCTTCTGCATTCCATCATCAACCAAAAGAAACAGGAATAGAAGTCTGTATGGGAGGAGCGTTATGCCCCAATCCGTGGCTCACTGTTCGGCTCGCTATGCTCTGGAGTGGGCTGGCATCCTTGATTACTGGCATATTGCTTCTGGGATATGGTGCTTTGCACCAGATTAGGCAAACAAAGCTGGCGCAAAGCACATTCAACCGAAGTGAAACGGCTCGACTTTTTAGCAGTTAATGGTAACAGAATAGAACCGAGGTATTGCAAGTACCATAATAATCTTCAGAACCGTCTAGAAGGAGTCGCATCTATACGGATTAAGACCCTAATAGAATCAGAGTTCTTTTGGTACGCTGAGACTCTTTAGCAGTGGCTGCAAATGTATTTGACGACCATCGGCAGTGTAAAACAAGCAAATTGTGAAGTAACGCGCGCGTTGGTTCTCGCATGCTAACCAAGTATGTTGGGTTTATCGATAATCCACAGCCAAGAACCATCCGTTTGGCGTCGAGCAACTTCGGCGGTGGCGCCTCCAGAGAAACGAGTCGAAGTAAGTGCAAATTCGCCGTTGATCAAAGACGCGCGCACATCACCTTGAGAATTTGGCTTGCTCGCCAATAGCTTTTCGTAAAATATGCGTATGTTCGTGGCGCCTATGGCTCCCGCCAGAGGGAAGATCAAGGATGGCATTCTCTTCGTAAAGTGCGACAATCCCCTCCACATCCCTTGACTTCGCTCTCTCCATGAAGAACTTTCCAAGTTCATCTGGGTGCATAGCTTTTTCACGAGCAGCCATGTCTTGAAGAGTACAAACAACTCATTATATTGTTTGACTATAATTTTGCTTTCATAACCAAGTTTTCCATCCAATCTTAAAGAATTGGTAGTGTTCAGCCACGCATCGTGAGTTTCCTCTCTACAACCTTCATTGATGGATGAATACAACCATTCCAGAATTGCTTGTCCCCACCTCCGTCGCTGGTGCTTGGGAACGTCACGTGGTACACCCCGACCCACCAAAGGATTGCAGTACATCTTCCCTGCCAGCATCGCAATCAACGGGAAACAATTCTCCGCAACATTCTACGAGAGCTTGTTCGCACAATTTCAGCTCGTTCCCGGAGGGCAATACGCAGGATACTGCGCCGTAACATTTGGAGCAATCAGCGGATGCCAACAGGGAGTTAATATTACTCTTACGGTAACCATGAATGGAGCCACAAAGTCGGCTTCAGCCCTCTGTCCCGCAGATGGGTACAGCACTTCGATCAATCTGATATTTACAACCGCAGCACAACGACCTTGTCTACAGGATATCGAGAAGGTTGCTGATACCATTCATTACTCATACGACGAACAAGGAAGAAAGACATCAAGTACTCGAAAAGTTCAATTCGGGAGTTTACAGGGCTGTTGTCACCTCCAAAGTTTTAGATGAAGGGATAGACGTACCAGAGGCCTCTTTGGGTATCATACTAAGCGGCAGCGGAAGCTCAAGAGAGTTCATCCAGCGGCTGGGAAGGCTCCTTAGAAAATCAAGTCAAAAGGAGGAGGCGAGGTTGGTGGAAATAATTTCCAGAGAGACTTCTGAAGTTGGAACAAGTTCGAGGCGCAGGAAAAAGTCGAAGGTTGCCATTGCTGCAAGTAAGAAGAACGTGGGGAAGAATGAAAGAGTCAGCTTCGTGCCGCTATCCTAGCTTCTAGTTTAACTCCTGCTCTTCCTGAACGTAGCGACTGCTTCCGCGAATGTCCTTCTTTCTGAAGAGACGAGTTCCTCCCAATTTTTCTCACCACACGCAATCTTCTCCATCTCTTCCTCAACTCTCGAAGTGAACTTGGGCGATATGTAGTTGCCCCATGGCTTTTCTATGTGCTCAATTAATTTCATTCCCCTCTCAGTAGGATAGATCACGTTCTTGTTTATCCGTACGTATTGCCTTTCTCTGAGCGTCTCGATCATCGCCGGTCTTGTCGATTTGGTACCCATTCCGACCCTCTCCATCTCGGCAAGAAGAGAGGAGTTGGAGTAGCGGGGTGGCGGCTCTGTCTTTTTCTCTAAGATGTCAACTCGTTCCACAAGGCATGTTGTGTTCGGCTGAAATGCGTCAAGCGTCGCCTTTTCCTTGGGAGGAAAATAGTAGACAGCATAAAAGCCGCGATCGACCACTTTCCTGCCCTCTGCTCTTAACAGCTCTCCCTTAATAAAACCAACAACGACTGTATCAACAAACTTGGCAGGAGGACCGAATATTGATAGGTAGTGCCTCAATATGAGCTCGTACAGGCGAAATGCCAATGGGTTCTTTGAGTACTCCGTAATCGAGGCGATGGGTGTTATTGGCTCATGGTCCTCAGATAACTTGCCACGAGTCGGAATTGTTAGGTTGTCTTTGAGAAGCTTTGAAGCATAGTCCTTGCAATTGTTACCAGACGAGAGCTTCTGCAGGTTTGATTTGTGATTGAACGAATGACCGTAAGTCTGGTTGTCGACTCTCGGATAGGTTATGATCGACGAGAGGTAGAGCTCCTCGGCAAGGCCCAGTACTTTTGAAGGAGAGATGTGGAGGAAGGAGGA
>DAHVAI010000015.1 GCA_027314685.1 Nitrososphaerota archaeon
ATGGGCTCTTGACAACGGGTCTCTTAATACCTCGTTACGAGCATGCGGATTCCGAGTACATTGTGCTAAAGCTGAGATCCGGCTACAATATTGGCCTAAAGTCTGGAAACATCAAGGCAATAAGAATCATAGAAAATGAGACTGCTCGGACAAGAACAGAATCCGAAGTTAAGCACACTAGGCCGGGTTCGCGAAAAAACTTGCTCCTATTGAGCACGGGCGGAACGATTGCCAGCCGGATTGACTATCGGACCGGGGCGGTGCATCCAGCACTTTCCGCAAGGGATCTCTATTCTGCCGTTCCTGAATTAGATGAGGTTGCGGAGATAGAGCCCGAAGTCGTTTTTTCCATTTATAGCGAGAATATCGGTCCAAAGGAATGGCAGTTACTTTCAGAAAGAATAGTGCAGAGAGCCAAAGAAAAATCACCAAATGGTATTGTTGTCATGATAGGAACAGACACGATGGCGTACGTTTCCGCCGCACTGAGTTTTTCAACCATTGGACTCGGTGTGCCTGTTGTTCTGGTGGGCGCGCAAAGGTCGACCGATAGACCTTCGTCTGATGGCGCCCTAAACCTGCAGGCAGCGTCGATGTTCGCAGTCCAAAGCGGGTTATCTGGAGTTTTTGTGGCCATGCATGAAAACGAAAGTGATGATAGTATAGCAATTCACAACGGAGCAAGGGTGCGAAAGAATCACACCAGCAGACGGGACGCTTTCGAATCAATCGATACCCCTCTTGTTGCAAGAGTGAAGGATAAACAGATCATCATGATATCTCAGGCGACGGGCAGGGAGAGAGACGAGCTCAAGTTGAAGACACGTTTCTCTTCTGACGTCGCACTTGTGAAATTCTATCCTGGGTTTGATAATGGGATTCTAGATCATTTGTGCGACGAGCGGATGGTAAAGGGAGTCATCATAGAAGGAAGTGGGTTGGGACACGTTTCCTCCTCGGCAGTCGCAAAGATTGCAGAAATGACGAGAAGAGGAGTCTTCGTTGGACTGACATCGCAGTGCATAAGGGGCCGAGTAGATCTCAACGTATACGAAACTGGGAGGGACATGATAAACGCTGGAGCGATACCTCTGGAGGACATTTTCCCGGAGACGGCTTTCGCAAAGCTCTCATGGGCAATGGCGAATTTCAACAATGTGGAAGAGGTAATGCTCACAAACTTGGCTGGAGAAATCAACGCCCGCATTCCGTTGAATTAGGAGTTTTCTGGAATGGCCGAGTCGAAATCCTTGGATTACAAAGCAATCCAGCTCAAAGTTGGACTAGAAGTGCATCAGCAACTTGCAACTCAAACAAAGCTGTTCTGTGCGTGTCCGCCATTCGTCGGGGATGAGACTGAGGGAGTCGAAGACGAGACTACCGAGTTCAGAAGAATACTAAGACCTGCCTCGTCCGAACTGGGTGAGATTGACGAAGCCGCAGAATTCGAGTCAAGGCACGTCATCCGAGTGAGGTACCTATCATCCAAGACTGGCTCATGCCTTGTCGAGGCCGATGAGGAACCACCGCATCCCATAAGCAAAGAGGCACTTGAGACTGCTTTGCTTTTTGCGCTCACCCTGAAGTCAAGAATAGCGGACGAAATTCACGTCATGCGCAAAATAGTCGTTGACGGCTCAAACACTTCGGGCTTTCAGAGAACCGCAGTAATCTCTCTGGGTGGTGAGCTTGACTTCGGAAGTGGTAGAGTGGCAGTCCAGACCGTCGGACTTGAAGAGGACGCCGGCAGAGCAATAAAGAGCGCGAACGAATTAGAGGTAAGAACTTATGCACTAGATCGCCTTGGAACACCGCTTGTTGAAGTTGCGCTCGCGCCAATCGAGGGAACTCCTGAAGATGCTGAAAGCGCGGCAAGGACATTAGGGCGGCTCTTGAGAGCAACTGGGCGGATCGCTAGAGGCCTCGGGACAATAAGACAGGATCTTAATATTTCAGTCATGAACGAAAAAGTGATCGAAGTTAAGGGAGTCCAGCGCCTTGATCAGATACGCAAAGTGGTTCGCTTCGAAGCTTCAAGACAAAAGTTCTTCTACGATCTCGCCACAGAGATCAAACAGAAGCTCGGAAACGCCCTAACAATGAGGAGTGTTAACGTGACGACGCATTTCCGAGATTGCAAGTCTAACGTCATAAAGAAGGCCTTGGGCCCAAAAGATGGCACTGCGCTCTGTCTTGTGATCGAAGGATTCGCCGGATTGCTTGGAAGGGAAAACGAGTTTCACTCTCGATTGGGCAAGGAGCTGGGTGCTATAGCAAAGACATATGGCCTAGGTGGTGTCTTCCACTCTGACGAGCTCCCGAACTATGGGATTACGGCTGAGGAGTTGTCTTCGATCAGAGAAAGGAATAGCATTGGTGCAAGCGATGCATTCGTGCTTATTGCTGGAGATAGCCATATGACAGACAAAGTAGTTGAAGCTTTGAAGAAACGAATCCAGCAGGCAATAGTCGGTGTCCCAGCCGAAACCCGGGCTGCAAACCTCGATGGTGAGACGACCTTTTTACGACCACGACCTGGGGCAGCTAGGATGTATCCAGAAACAGACATTCCACTGATCCAAGTGGAGCCTGCCGCACTTCAAAGACTCAGGAAGGAGATTCCAGTACCTTGGGAGAATCAAGTGGCTTCATTCTCGAGGAAATACGATTTGCCGTTCCAACTAGCTGAACCAATGTTTGATTCAGAAAGAAAGGATCTTTTTGAGAGAGTCTTAAATTCGACAAAGCTTCCCGCGCGCTATGTAGCATCTACTCTTGTTGACACTCTGCTCGCTCTCCAAAGGGACGAGGTGAATGTCGAATTGGTGACTGATGATGTCCTATTCCTAATGTTTGTCTCACTAGATCAAGGCAAGTTCGCAAAGGAAGCATTCGCGAAGGTTCTGCGCAGGATTGCGGAAGATCCAGCGACATCCGTAGACGACGCTCTGATGAAAGAAGGATTGGAAGCGATGAGCGAAGCAGAGTTGGCTAAGATCATTGATGATTTGATTCAACAAAACCTGGAACTAGTGAGATTAAGAGGAGTGGGCGCTCACAGCATCCTTATGGGCAAGCTAATGCAGAATGTCAGGGGGAAGGTTGACGGAAAAACAGTCAACGAAAATCTTTCCAAAAGACTCCGAATGTTTGAGGGAAAAGGTTAATCAGTAATTATTTGAACCACGTGTGATCATTATGTCGGAGGAAAATGCGGCTCTTCATAGGCTCGTCGTTACGATATCGATGGGGGATGCGAAAGCAGAGTTTTCAGGATCTCCGGAGGTTGTTCTCCAATCAGTCAACAGTTTCATCCTAAAACAGATGCCTGAAATAGACCTAGCTCGGAAGCTTTCGATGAACTTCAGTACAAAGGATCTAATTGAAAAATTCAAAGAGTATGTGAAAATCACTCCAGAAGGTCCTAGGATATGGAGTCAAGAAAGGAAATTCAGCGACAAGGAACTTGTGGGACTGCAGCTAGTGGCACAAAGAATCGCGTCACAAACCCGAGAGGGCGTGTCGCAACTCATGTCGCTTGCATTGCTTCAAGAAACCACATCGCTAAACCCTAAATCTTTGAGCTCTCGGCTGAGTGAGATGACAAAGTCAGGTTACGTCTTGAGAGAGACGAACGATGATAAGACTCAATTCAAGATAACGACCACGGGCATAGAATGGTTGTCCGGCCTCCTAATGAAGAAAAGCTAGCCTGAACTCATGTTAGAAAGTCGCGTGGGGCGCACTCTCGCTTTTGTTCACTTCACGCTCATCTGGGGGCTTGCCGGTGGGCCTCTTTTGAACGTAAGTGTAATTGCGCATGTTGCCTTCTCTGAATAGAACGTTCTCTCGCACAAGGTCAGTCAACGAATGAGATACTGCGGTCTTGTCATAGTGGTATCCCCTTCTAGCAATCTCCTCGTGAACTTCCGACAGAGATCTGGCGGTATCAAACCAAGATTCCTCCCAAAGCTCCAAGATCAGCCCTCTGCAAGTCTTGTTTGCTGTAGTTTGAGGCTTATCGAGGGCTAAAGTTGGGTTTGAAGTGGTTGGGCCTGCCGAAAGAGATGAAAGAACGCTCTCAACAGCTTTCTGCAGCTGATCGGGAGGGCAAGTAATCTCAACTTCCCAACCTCCCTTTCTCAATTTGACAGTTACTGTGTTCTTTTCAGACATGTTGTTTTATTGCTCAGCAATGAATTGGGCATGTTGCGCAACATTTAT
>DAHVAI010000026.1 GCA_027314685.1 Nitrososphaerota archaeon
CCGCTGTTCCACATCTGCCAAACCGACAACAGATTTGGATTGAGTTACAACCAGCGTAGCATATTGCCATTTGGACAAATCCAGGCAGATTCGAGACAATTGTGGCGGAAGCAAAAACCCTGACCCAGTAAACTTGCTTTAATCCTGACATCATGAGTTGAGTCACCCGCTAGAGATCATGATTTGTAACATACATTGGTAGCACGACTCCACCAAAGCTAAAGAGAAACGAACCCCAAATCATTCAGTCAGAAAAGCTGTCCACCAAGCGTATTGCTATATCCTGACACTTAACGCTGAAATGCGATTAAAAATTCGCTTGGCTGATAGAAGAGTCGTGAGATTTGACGACTACACATCTAAATTTGCAGACACCTAGTAAACTGCCTCTCCATCAAGGTAAGAAACATTCAGATTGGCCAATGTCTGCCTTTCGTAGTCCGAAACGCCCTTAATGATGCGTGCTATGATGTGTTCACTAGGTCATTGAAACGGAGGTAATAGTTTGAGTTTGGAAAGGTCCTTTCTACAACGGGCGCTCAGGGCGAAGGTAGCCTATAGGCTTGGCATCGATTTATTCCATAAGAATATAGAAGCGTATAATGGAATCGCGCTAGTCATGATGGATAATGCCTTGGAGCTATTGGGATCTGCCGCTCTAGACTACCTTTCCTCAGATTCAAGCAAGCAGAAACTATCTGAACCGAGTTTTATGGATACCATAGTAAGACTCGACAGATTTCTCTATAGAAACTTGAGAGAAAGGCAAGATGGGGAGAAATCCATCTTGGATGTGAAATCAATCTCTAGACTTCACAATGCCAGGAACATGTCTCAACATAAAGGCATTACTCCGAGCAGAGTTGATTTGGAAGGATATGTATCAACCACGAGCACTGCTCTCTCAGAAATTTGCCAGATTGGCTTGGGAATAGAATTTGGTTCGATGTCGCTAGGTGAACTGATTTCTGATCAGGCGGTAAGACAACTATACATTCAGGCGGAAGCAGAATTCGATCAAAAACAGTTCAGAGATTGTATACTTAGGTGTGGCGCAGCTTTTCTGATCGCAAAGGTTACAGAAGAACTTAGGTTATACGGTAGCATGAGGACACTGTCTGAGTTGCCGTACAACTATGCAAAACAAAAAATGGTGTCCCCCGTCAAAGAACTCTCCGATTATGTCGAAAAAATAGCTGAGGAACTAGATGTTCTGAGGTTAGGTCTTGATTACAAATCCTATCAGATGTTTCGAGAGATTTTTGGATTTCAACTTGAGGATGTTAGTTTTGAACCCAAAATCGAAGAAGGGAAAGTTCAGTTTGACCCTTCAGACACATTCTCAGCTCTGAAAAATCAATTCGGAAGTAATCTAGATCAGATGTCTCAAGATGTACTGGAAAAGGAGGCGCGGTACTGCCTCCTGTTCATTCTGGATCCTATTTTGAAGTGGGAATTGCTACCTAGAACTAGTTTACCGGCGCTGCTATACGATACGTTGTCTAGCATCTTCGCTAACATTTAAGCTACCTTCTCCCAATCGCCAAAATAAAGAAAAGAATCGCATCGTCTTAGGTAATTGAGTTCGAATGAGGTTTGATAGATTGCATCAAGAATATTGAATGAGCAAGATTGATTTTGCATCTATTTTGCCAAGCGCGTTGCGTAGAAAAAGAATTATAAGATCCTAGTCAAATCCTCATCCAATCTACTTTGTTACCACTTATTAGTCTGCTTGGAGATCGATGGAATGCCGAGCCTCTCAGAAACTCTAAATCTGGATTTGGCGTGGAAAAGAGTAATGCTCTACCATAAAGACCGAACATTCGTCACAAATCCTTATCTAGACTCTTGGCTTGATTTTGGCAAAGCGGATTGGTTTAGTCATGTCAAGCAACGACTCTCAGCAGGCTATATGCCTAGTCGACCGACTGGCTGCTGGGTTCCTAAGGAAGGTGGATTGTGTCGTCCAGGAGTCATATTGACGCCAGAAGATGAAATTGTGTATCATGCGCTGATAGATGCCATGCTGCCTGAGATATCGGACTATGTAGAACAGGTCGAAGACGTGGCTATGCACCCTCGATTAGAAAGAGACATTACTCGTGTATCGCTACTCTCCTACTACAAAGACCAATGGACGGATTTCCGTTTGAAGTCTTTTGAGTTCCTGAATCGCGGGTTTCGATACATGGTGCAGACTGATATCACTTCATTCTACTCCAGTATCAACATCAAAAGTCTCATTTCTAAGATAGGGGAACTCCAAATAGCAAGGGAATCGAGAGATCTCCTTTCAAAGTGCCTGAATACTTGGTCCTCCAATTTAGCTTCAGGCATACCCCAAGGGTTCGTGCCAAGCGATATTCTGAGTTTAGTCTATCTCGCAGAGACCGATCTTGAACTACGTAGGTCAGGGATTCATCACCTGAGATATTCGGATGATATTCGTCTATTTGCTATGACAGAAATAGAGGCAAAAAGACATTTGCATAAATTGGATCGCCTGCTCTTAACCAGAGGACTGTCATTAAATTCTTCAAAAACAAATATAATCCATGGCGAGGATGCAATGGCAAAGATAAGGTTACAGGGAGAGCGGATTGACGCAGTCAACAGAGACTTCATGGATTTGTACAGATCGGAGGCACCTGATGTGGGACCGTATACGCCTTTCTGGGAGATTGAATCAATCATACTCAATTCCCGGGTTACCCCAACTGCAAGGGAAAAAGCAGAACAGCGCTTTGGTGAGTTCATGACGTCTTACGAAAGTGGGCACTTCGACATGAGCCTGTTTCACTTTCTTCTACCATGGCTTGGTGCACTGGGGTCTCCGTATGCAAT
>DAHVAI010000033.1 GCA_027314685.1 Nitrososphaerota archaeon
CATCAAGGTGTGCTCAATAAGGTTACTGGGATTTACGAAGGCAAAAAGGTAAGCGAGGCTAAACCTTTGATCATCGAGGAACTAAAGAAGCTTCGTCTTTCGAGCTCGATGTATGACCTCCCCGAAAAAGTGGTGTGCAGGTGTCTTACTGAGTGCATTGTTAAGGTTCTCGAAGACCAATGGTTCCTCAAATATTCCGATCCTGAGTGGAAAGCCCTTGCACACAAGTGCGTTGATAGGGCCGCGATTTTTCCGGAAACCGCCAGGCAATGGTTCCATGATGTAATTGATTGGATTAAAGACTGGCCATGCGCTAGAAAGGTCGGCCTCGGCACCCCATTAGCGTGGTCTCCTGGATGGATTGTCGAGACCTTGAGCGATTCAACAATTTACATGGCATTTTACACTATAAGACCGCTTCTCTTGAAATCCAACATCAGAGCAGAGTCTTTAGACGAAGAGTTTTTCGATTATGTTTTTCTTGGCGAAAGGACGAGGGAATCAGTGAGCAGCAAGACCGGAATCAATATCGCAACTCTCGAACAGATGAGATCGGAGTTCCTCTACTGGTATCCTGTAGATCTGAGAAATTCAGCAAAGGAACTTATTCCGAATCACCTACTTTTTTTCATATTTCAACATGTTGCGTTTTTCCCCGAATCGCTCTGGCCAAAAGGGATTTCAGCTAACGGCATGATGACGGTAGAGGGAGAAAAGATGAGCAAGAGCAAAGGCAACGTGATCACGATCACAAACGCACTTCGTACCTTTGGTGCTGATGCCCTACGCGCAGGATTGATGGACGGGGCTGAGGGAATGGATGATATTGATTGGAGAGAAAAAAGTGCCAGAGATATTCAAGGAAAGATAGAGTCATTACCAACGTTCATCGAATCGCTTTATGGTTCAGAAGGGTTGAAGTGTGGAAGCTTCTTTGATCTTTGGATTCTAAACCAAACACAGAAGCATGTTGCAAGCATAACAAACAGCCTTAATTTAATGAAGACCAAGTCAGCTTTTAGAGAGGCGTTCTACGATTTTTGGAATGATCTGAAGCGCTATACGTCAATGGTCGAGGACCGACCAGCTGACTTGATTGCTGAGGTGATCGAAATTTGGCTGAAATTGCTCTCGCCGTTCATTCCCTATAGCGTTGAAGAGATAAACGAACGAAGAGGTAACACTGAGATGGTGAGCGCAAGCAGTTTCCCAAAATGTGAGGATTCCAAGTCACATCCCGAGGCGGACCTTGGAGTTTTACTTTTGGATAATCTTGTAGAGGATTCGAAAAAGATCCTGAAACTTATCCAGCTAGGAGCAAAGACAGTGCACGTGTATACCGCTCCAGAATGGCAATACGAGCTGTTCGAGCTTGCTCTGCAATCTAGAAGAATTGGCGCAAAGACAAGTGACGTCTTGCAGAAGTTCTTTGCCTCTCATGAACACCTTGACAAAAAAGAGGTCGTGAATGCACTCAGCAAGTTATCAAAAATTATGAATGAATTGGGACAGAATTTCTTGGACAATTACACGAAGTTGGATTCGCTGTCAGAGTTTGAGTTGTATAACAGTACCTCGAGGTACCTAGCAAAACAACTTGGTGTGAGAGTTGTAGTACATGCGGCGCAAGACTCCAATATCTATGATCCAAAATCAAAGGCCAAGTTCTCATTAGCATTCAAGCCTGCGTTGTACATTGAGTAATAACTCTAGTTCGCATGGCAACATAGAGGTAGAGTTGTGCATATCCTGCGTACCTGCCAAACTTGTTTCGCATGTATTCTGAAATGCGAGTATAGCTCTTTAACGAAAGATGATTCGGAAATTGAAGCTCATTGATATAGTATCTACTTATGCATCGCAATATCCAGACATCGATGGGAAAGGCTTCAGTTCTGTGATAGGAATACAACAAAGCACAGTCTGCCACTTTCGGCCCTACCCCTTGAGTCTTGCCCGAAGTTGAGCTCATGAGTTCAATGTGTGCTATCTCATAAGGCAGAGTCGAAAGCCTGGTCAAGTCTAAATTTCCAGAAGCAACCTGTCCGGCGATAAACTTGACATAACGCCAGCGGAAACCCAATCTGCAAGCTAGTAGTTCTTCTTTTGATGCCACCGCTATTGATTCTGGAGTCGGAAAGGTGTACGCAACTACGTCCAAGTCTGAATATATCCTCTTTCCGAAATGTCTACATAAATTTTCTATCTTGATTCGGATAGAAGGTATGTTGCAATTTATCGAGCACACGAAGGAGATCAAGCATTCCCATGGATCTTGGGAGAGCAAACGCAAACCTCTCAGGCTGTTTCGCGCTCGAGATAGAACTGCATCCTGAGGAATTTGAGAAAAGATTGTCTCGATATCATCGGATGCAGAAAGATATGATTCAAGATAGTCGTTGCCGCGAAACTCATTTTCGCCGTATATTGTGGCATTTCTCGCGGTAAGTTTTACTATATTTCCCGAAATTACTCCAATCCAGGTTTGCTCATTTGCATCAAGTGAATGCCAGCGGAATGTTTGACCTGAATCCATGGTAATTGAAGGTTCAAACTCGAATCCGTAGAGCTCTATCTGTCGTTTGGTCAAAAAGTTTGATCACGATTCTAGCAAGGTCAAACTCAATACTGGGGGAGGGTCGATATCGTTTATTGCGCTAATAATCAAGAATCCTTTTGTCTCAGAGCTTCGAAGTCTTGAAATCATAGTCCGTGGGACATCTGATGCTGCTGCTTCACAATGGCCAGCAGCAGTCCTATCACTTCGAAATTCCGATCTCCTAATCACAAGCTCCCCTTGATTTGTCAGAGGAAGCTCCTTGATGCCTCTCCCAAAGAAGGAGAACACTTCCCTGTCAACTCTCAATTCAAAGAGAAGTCTTCTACCAGATCTTATGTGACACTTCATCGGTTCACTCAGATCATTGCAGGCCGCACTTGCCTTTAC
>DAHVAI010000035.1 GCA_027314685.1 Nitrososphaerota archaeon
TATCCCGTTGCCAAGATTGGTTCCCTGCGGGGAGTTTGTGTCTCCTCCCAGTCCCATCCTGCACACCACATCTGAAGCAGGTATTTGGAAGTAGGATGCGAGAGTACTTACTTGGCTCCAAGTGTAGTTTTCTTGCGACCACACGTAGAGTGTTCCATTGTTCCACCAAGCTGTGCAATTTACGGGCTCCATGTTCATGTGTTGATGAAAGCCTGCGTCGAACCTTGTAGTAGGAAGTATTACGTCTGCTTGCGAGAAACCAATATTGATGTCACCGACAGCTGATACTTCAGGAGCAGGAAGAAGTGAATTGCCTCCAGGCCACAGTTGGATCGCGTTGGGCTGCAGCGCCTGTTCGATGTCAAAGACATATGGCTGCGCCTCGTATTGAACGCTAACTAGATTCAACGCGTCTGTTACGTGATTGGGCGTGTCAGCTCCTACTGCAACTATAGGTTGTCCTGCGAACATGACGGAATCGCTGACCAGTGGTATCCACGAACGTCCACCGGCATAATAGTCGTAAGGAGGAAGATCATCGGCAGTGAGAGTGTAATAACCAGCTGCCTTTGCCTTGCTCACGTCGATACTCGTTACCTTTGCGCTGGGATATGGTGCATAGATGAGACCCATGTAGACCATGTTGCTGGCACCAATGTCCGCTGCATGAATGTCAGAAGTATATTTCCGCGCGCCCGTCACTCTCGCTAGAATATCTCTATTTACCACATTCGGATTCCCAATCAAATTGAATGGTGGTGCTGTTGGTTCTAACTCAGATGATGACGACATTTTCTCTAAGCACCTCCAAGAGCCTGCGAGGCAGCCTGCACTGACCTAATTATATTCAGATAGTTGCCGCAGCGGCAGAGATTACCTGATTGTGCTGCTTTAATCTCGTCAACGGTCGGGTTAGTGTTTGTTTTCAAGAGCGCAGTTGCCGCCATGATTTGACCAGGAGAACAATAGGAGCATTGACCTCCATCTTCCTGGACAAATGCGCTCTGCAGCGCAGCGATTACCGGATCTGCCGGAGGCGAGCCCGTTGCCGTGCTTGCAACTCCTCCCTCTATAGTGAGGATTTGCTTTCCTTGCGCTCTGAGCGCAATGTAATTGCAGGAATTGTATGCGACTCCGTCAATCAAGACTGTACATCCACCACATTCCTGTCTATTGCAAGGTCTCTTTGTCCCAGTTAGACCAATGTCATCTCGAATCACGTTGACGAGCATGTCCCTTGGTTCAACTGTAACAGGATAGTTCACCCCGTTTACATTCAATGTAATTTGTTGAGAAGCAAATGGATCGTTGGAAGTTGTTTGCGTTGATGTGGTCGCTGCAAAAGAACCCGAAGTCGCCCCAACAGCGCCAAGACCTACAACTGCTCCAGCTGCAACACCTCCTTTAAGGAATGTCCTTCTACTGACTTTTTCCTTGACAATACCGTTTAAACTGCTGTCTTTTTCTTGATCTGAAACAGATAAGACTGATTCGCTATTTGCCTTTACGCGCTTCATTAGTCTCTACTGAACCATTATGTGGTCAGGGCCTGATATTTCGAATTACCCGAACATGTTCGGGCATATGCTATGCAAAGATGCCAAATGACGAAGGTTCTTGCTAACTCAAGAAAAGGTAATTGATTTAGCTTACCCACATCATAGAAAGTTCGTAAGACAATCTGTGAAATCTTCTTTGCGCATTTCTACTCCGTTAGTTCTATCTCTTCCGTATTCGCCGGCTGCTCTTGGTGATTTTCTTCAGTTAAAAATTTCATAATTTTTGCAGATATCATTTGGCCCTGCCTAACGCACTCTGGAAGGCCAACTCCTCTATAAGCAGCACCGACCAAGAAAACGCCAGGCAGACTCTGCAATGCTTCATCAAGTTTTGCGAGCTTTTCTTCGTGACCAAGGTTGTATTGGGGCAACCCTCGTTCAAAACGATTTATTCTCTTCAAGAGTGGGCTTGCTGATATCCCTAATATTACTCCTAACTCGCTCTCAATGATACGAATGATTTCTTCATCACTCTTTCTCAGTATCTCTTCATCTCCTGCTCTTCCTACGAAACCTCGTACCAACACTCTCTCGGAAGGTGCGTGCGTCGGCCACTTTGAAGATACCCATGTGCAGGCCGTTATCTTCCTTCTGTCCATAGGGGCAACTACAAACCCCGATCCATCCAGAACATTCGGTACGCTAGCAGTATTGTATACGAGGGCGACTGTCGCTGTTGAGACATATGGTATGGTACGCAGGATAGAGGAAGCCAGTGGGGATAGCTCATCAAGAATATCTGCTGTTGCGTATGCAGGTGTTGCAAGAACTACACAATCAGCTTCTATACTTCTGCCATTGTTGAATTCAAGATTATACCCTTTTTCTCCGCTGGAGGGTCTCTTTAACTTGACCAATCTGGTTTGAGTCATAACTGTTGAGTTTCCAAGCTGAGAAATTAGGGCATCCACCATCACGTGAAGGCCACCTTTGATCGTCATAAACATTGGTTTGTGAGGTGCTACGTTGTGTGGAGTGGTATGGCGTTTGCTTGACATCATTCCCAGAATCAGGCTACGGTGTTCCTGCTCTAGTTTCTGAAGCTGCGGAAAATTCGTCTTCATACTCAGGCTTTCTGCATCGCCGGCGTATATCCCAGCCATAAGTGGTTCCGCTATCTTTCTCAAGGCCTCAGTACCGAGTCGCCGTTTGATGAAGTTGGCTAAAGATTCGTCACTCTGGTCTTTGCGGCGAGATACGAGCACTTCGAAGAGCATCCTGAGTTTCCCCCAAGGCGAGATCAGTTTCGATGCCAGAAACGGCTTAATTTTAGTGGGAACGCCTGATGTCAAGCCTTCAGGAAGCGTCCTAAGCTTTCCACCT
Organism: Nitrososphaerota archaeon; assembly: GCA_027314685.1. Next base: position 2,883 of record DAHVAI010000035.1, read on the forward strand.
ACGAGTACGTAAACTTTGGATCGGGCTGGGTTTGGTCCGACCAATTTGTCAGATAAGCCAAGCTTTTCGCAGAGATCCAACGCTTGAGGCTTTAGCGTAAGAAAGGAATCAGGGCCGGCTTCGATCACAAAGCCCTCAGTATTTTCTGTCTGGATGTTGCCACCGAGCTTACTCGCGCTTTCAATGACAGTGCATTCAATATTCACCCCAGATTTCTTGGCTTCTTGCAGGAAGTAAGCTGTAGTAAGGCCTGATATGCCGCCTCCGACGATTGCAACTCTCATGTGGATTGAATTTGCACCCGTAAACTCTGATGATTAGGTCAAGGAATATCGCATTATAACGATCTCGTCTATGGTCTGGGTTTAAGAAATCCTAAGCGTTACTAGTAGCGCACAGAAGACAGGCAGGATCTGAACCTAACGGATCATCTTCGTACGAATACGCTCTTGCCCTGCTTCCACCACAAGATTCGCGGAACTCGCAGATACCACAGTAGCCATTCATGTTCCGAGATCTCACGTTGAGCAGGAGTTCATTCTGTCTGTATGTTTCTACCAGATTGTCCACTTTCACGTTTCCCATTCCAACCGGCACTAGTCCTCCCGGATGAATTGTACCGTCGTAGCCGACGAAAATAATTCCATCTCCGTCCAGGGTTCCCTTCGAACTAAAAGTCGATGAACCAGTAGGCTTTCCCTCAAGTCTCTCAAGTTCGGATTTTAGTTTTAGGTAAGTCACGTCTTTCCAATAATCTTCCCGCTCCAATCGTTGTTTCAATACTCTTCTAATGAATGGACCCTCCACTGTCCTGATGGTCATTCCGTACATAGAGGCGTCGTATAGAAAGTTGCAAACGCTTTCAGTTTCCTCTGGCGTAAGGTCTTCGACAACGCTCCCCCTTCCAACCTTAACGAGAAAGAAGAGCTCCCATGCCCTTACTCCGAGAGTCTTTATGAGATGGAATAACTGCGGTAGTTCCTTGAAATTCCCTTTCATAACTGTCGTGTTGATCTGTGGATTCAGATGCAAACTTAGAGCGTTTGTGATAGCGCGTATTGTAGACTCGTAGGTTCCAGCGACTCTTCTTATAGAATCGTGGGTTTGAGCAGAAGACCCATCGAGACTTATTGAGATTGCGATTGTTCCAGCATCTTTCAAGTGTCGCAAGGAGTCATAGTTCAGCAATTCCGTAACGGCCGGGGAAACTGCGAATTTGACACCAATCTTGGAAGCATAAGCAAGCAAATCGAAGATATCCCTTCTGAGCAAAGGATCGCCACCAGTAAAAATGATAGTGGGACTAGGCTTTCCAAACGATGCTACTTGATCTATCAACCTCAAACCCTCATCATATGTTAGCTCGCCGGGCAAGGCTTCCCTGATGGCAGAAGCTCTGCAGTGAACACAGGAAAGCAGGCAGGCTCTTGTCACTTCCCAGAAGACCAGAACGGGTTTTTGGGCAAAAGGTGTTCCGTTGGGTGGCTTCACAACAGCTTGTAGAGATTCCATCGACATCACTCAAAATGTCTTTCCGAGATTAGCGAGTATAAGCAATCTACCAAAGCTTCAGAATCATTCAAAGAGTCACAACGCTCTAATCTAGCACCGTGATCGCTGGCCCACTTCTGGCATTCTACGTCGATATCATAGAGTATCTCCAGATGATCTGAAACAAAACCTATGGGAGCAACAAGGAATCGTCGTTGTCCCTTGTCGAACAGAGACTGCAAGTGTTCAAGAATATTCGGGCCAAGCCATGGTTCCCTGGTGTGGCCAGCACTTTGAAAAGCAAAACTCCAATTCTTCCTTCCAACTGCATTTGCCACCAGCTCCGAGGTTTCGAGCAATTCGTACACGTATGGATCGCCCTGTTTTCGGATAACCTCTGGTAGACTGTGCGCCGAAAACACCAAGGAGTAATCCTCTCCAAGCTTCTTCTCCGCGCGACTAATGCTATCTGCCCAAGCTTTGATGAAAATGGAGTGGGCATGCCAAGAGGAAATGTTGTCCAGCTTCATTTTTCTCGGAAGAGACTCGTTTGCGAGCTCCACTGCGAGCATGTAAGTTCCAACGCTCATTCTAGAATAGTGTGGAGCTAGTGCAATTGAGAGTAGTTCATCAACTCCGTTCTTTGCAGCGTCTGCAACAATGTCAGAAATGAAGGGTCTAGAGTGTTTCATGGCAGAATACACCTGAGTATCGGAATCATTGCTTTCCAGTTTCATCTGGAGCTTGTTCCTCAAACTTTCTGTGATGTGTATCAATGGCGACAATCCACCGATAGCTTTGTACCTCTCCACTAGGTTTGCTACCTCCCCATCCGAAGGATTGCGACCACCTCTTATGTTGGTGTAGTACTCCACAACTTCGCTCAAAGATCTTGGCGTCCCATAAGCTAGGAGAAGTACGCCCTTCATTCAGTATCAATTCCTTCCTTGGTGTTGAGTACCGTTTATTTGCTGGGAGAGCTTTCTCGTTACCGGGCCATATAGTTCGTCCAGGAGACGCAATCGCTCGTCCTGCGTCAAGTCCCCCACTGATTGCTTTGCAAATGCGGCCGGACCCGCCAACAGTTTACTCACCAATCTCTTGCCCATGGCCTCTACAACCCATCTCTCATTGGCTCGAATCGAAGGCAACCGCCGGAGCGTATTCTCAGTTTCGTAAACTCTCATCTCCTCTGCCCATTGGTAAATGTTGGAGAGTGTTGGCGACAGTTTGCTAGCTGTGAGCCACTGAATAAATTGCTCTGCCTCTTTTCCAATCAGCGACTCGGCCTCTGTTTCGAATTTCGGAATCTGAGCCGACTGCTCAATGTATTGGCCAAGGTCATTCAAATCGTAAAGCTGTGTCGTTTTAGAATTCTTGATCGCTGGATCGATGTTTCTCGGGAAGGCAAGATCAAGCATCACCAATGGTTTGTCTTCTCCAACATGCTCTGTTTTGATTATGTATCCTGCAGGACTTTTGGTCGCAGATATTACGAGTT
>DAHVAI010000038.1 GCA_027314685.1 Nitrososphaerota archaeon
TTAAACGTTCCTATGATGGCCGTATGTGAATTCAAAGAGATTGAGACATTTGCTTGAATGGGTGTTCGACGACACGGGAGTCGTTCGTAATATGCTCGACTGCATGACCTCCACCACCAGCAAATCCGGCAAAATCGAGCCAGATGAAAAGAGCATTCGCATATGTCCTTGTCCATGCCAATTGCTAAGGGTACTTTGTTTGTATGGATTGTCACCTTAATACTACTGTTAATGTGCAGATTATCGCAGGTGGTTTTCCAGCCGTTCACACGGTCAGACTTGATATTACTGTCATTCTCTCAAGCTTAAGACTTCATCAGTGGCAGCTTCTAGGTCTATCAACGGCTTCATCACCATCTTCAGTGCTTTCAAAAGGTCACGGGGATAACCTTCATACTCCTTGCGAATGTCAATGTCCTTTGCATACTCACTTGGTTCATATGCCTTCTCAAGTTCTGAAATAATGCTATCTAAGTCGCCATAAGTCACATCATACGAATATAGATCACTAACCAACTTATCATACAATCCGTTACTGTGTCCACGGGCAATTGCTCCTTCAGTGCTGAGTTCTACATAGGAGTACACTACGAATGAAAGTGCTGTGTTAATCTGTTGGCTGATTTCCGCGCCGTGCCTCAATGAGTAGTGATAGTTATCAGGAATCCATTCGTATCTCTGCAACATCGCCAAGTCAAGAGTTAGTGGTGCCAATGTTAAGGATAGTTCGTGGCCTAGTTCCTCGAATAGTCTGTTAAATGCCAAATACTCTTTCCCTGATAAGTCTCTCGGCTTTTTCAACTCTCTCTCCCTCAATAAGCCGATCACGTCATACAAGATTTCATTGTAGATATTTCTGCTCAAATTCTTCAATTTGGCGGCTTTAATGCGCCGCTTAAATTCACTTAAGGATACCTTTGAATTATCATCGCTGTTGATCATACCTACGAAGTCCTCACTAGACATTCCAACAAATCTTGCTACTTCGATGATAATACCCTCACATATGGACTTCGTTAATTTCCTATATTCAAGATTATAATCGTAATTCTCTTTAGTTGATACCACATTCAAAAGTTCCGCCGGTGTTAGTTCTCTCGTTTCTGAATTACCACGCAAGAAATACACATAGAGTATCTTCTTGGTAAGCAAATCTTCAATAGATTTGCTGGATTGGATTGCTTTTTTCATGTCGTTTGAATGGACCTTTAGGCCATACACCTGCGAACTGTGTGCTACGTCCACAAGAAACACTGTCTTTGCAGGTCCGATAGGCACTTCAAGAACTTGGTAGATTGAACGGGGAGATGGTTCGATCTTATCGTTAAGCTTTCGAATAATCGTGTCTCTCATATCTCCATTCTTGTCGTTCACGCCGATAATCTTTTTTGTCTTGTCTTCGACCCCGAGGATTATCAGGCCACCGCGAGAATTCGCGAACCCAACAAAAGGCTTCAAGAGATCCCTAGTGTAATCACTGATACCACCTTTGAACTCAAGCAAAGTCCTTTCATGATCCTTGCGTAACATCGCTTGTAAATCCGTCTCGCTTATTGGTGGTAGTTTATCGAAAAATCTCTCTATGAACATTCTAATACAGACTGAAATGACCTGTTAGTGCCAAATAGTTTTCTTTGAACAGAACGACCTTAACAAAGGATTTTTGAGATGGTAAATTTCGCTCATTGCCATGTAGTGCACATTTCGTGAACGCTGACTCCGTAAGTGAAGTTGCGTATGATAAACATGGCACAAAGCGCTCCTTTTATGATAGGAAATGGAAATATGTCGAATTGCTTGCGGATAATGCCGTATTTCGATCATTTGGTGTCCTATTTTGATTGAGAAATCAATCATAAGTTCGAAGTAAAACGTCGTTGTCCAACCAATCTCCGTAGCCATGTTCGCTTTATTATTATTTCAACTTAATGGATAAAATTCGCACAATTAAGAATGTATGTACTTAGCTTAAGTGGATAGGAATTTCTATCCAAAAACAAAATTAAGGATAAAACTAGAGTCCTGTTCAATCGGCAAAGAGTTTGCTGATTTATAGAGAGGGAAAACGAGATAGTTGGCGTATACGATTGTTGAGAAAAGACAGATGGAAATAGACAATTGGTCTGTTTCAAGAGGATAGGCTCAATTTCACTAGAGAATCGAGTCCTCTCTACTCATTCCACGACGGACTGCGATGGAGAGCCCTCGGAGTCGGGCCTACAAAATTGAAGTCCAATGTCGAGAGATTTTGAGTGGTTTGAAGTCCTGTTATTGAAGTCCGTTCCATAATCATTGTCGCGCTGAAAAGTTACGCGATATTCTGAGTAAAATTTTAACACAACATAAGAGGGGGTGGCGAGGAGTTCTTCACGATTCCTCAGAAGGAAATACAAATGCCAAAGGACCAGATAACCGAGACAAAGGAATCTGTGCCAGAAGTGCTAACCATGAGCAGGGAAGACTTCGCCAAGAAATTGCCGACAAACACAAGAACAGGAGCCAGGAGAAAGTCAGAAAGAATTCAACTGGCACTTGACCAGATAACAGCCATGCTTTCAGCCAAGAAGACAGGATATATCCTTGTCAGCAACGACACATTCTTCGGCAGTGGTATCTCAGCAGCACTCAGAAAGCAGTATCCAAAGGCGGAGAATATCACACTTCATTGGTTTGACACCAATGACGCGGATACAAAGGCTGAATTATCGAAGGTGACGAAACAGACAGGACGATATCTCGTTCAGATCGAAGTCCTTTGAACAAATCTCTTTCTATTCTTTTTCTAATCAATCAGGTTCGAAGAAGAGACACTCGTTTGATATATGATGTGGATTAGATTCGCTCTTCAGAAATCGCTTCTAATGTAATGCTCAAAAATGTTCATTTTAAGTATCCATACTAAAAAGAGTATGGACCGGGCGGGACTCGAAGAGAGCCACTTGTGAGTCAAGGAAATGCACAAATACCTAGTTACCCATAAGGTAACTATGACGAAAGAGATACCACAGTACGGATTGAAGGCGTACGCATTATTCTTCACTAGGCACGGGACCGAGGAACAGTTCAGG
>DAHVAI010000050.1 GCA_027314685.1 Nitrososphaerota archaeon
ATAAAAGGTCTCGCAGTACTAGGAGGCATAGTTACCGTAGGTCAATTCGTCACTTTCGGGCACTACTTGCAAGGTTCGGTTGGCCAGAGCAATATTACGACTCAAGTGTTAGAAGATTCTACCACAGGCGCTACCCTCAAAACCACCAATTCAAACATGTCTTCACCGAACAGCTGGACGACATTCGTTTATCCGAGAACAGGAAATCCTAACATCGACAATGACACGTTTAGACAGTGCGTTCTCATTCATTTGCCCAAGGGCTGGACTGCAGGTCAATACGGTGCTGTTGATCCGATCTCAGGTGACACTTTTGTTGCTTTGAGTAGAGTGTGCGTTCATCTCTGGTGCCTTTGGAGCTACGTTCCCACGGACGAAAGAGGCATTTGCCCCTGTCATGGGAGTCAGTATATTCCTGGTGGTATTACAGGAACAAAGGATGCAAACGAACCGGGCCTAGCAGTTGCCGGCCCTGCTTCGCTGCAAACTCCTCCAAACAACCAATTGCCGGTTGTTACAATCAAAATAGCCTCTGATGGGACAATCTCTGCGACTGGGGTAGTCGGGCAGATCGGATGCGGACAGAAATGCTGACATGCTTTTCTACCAGAATAATGTCTCCAGACAGAGAATTAAAGATGCAAATTCTTTTGTTCAAATCATCAGAAAGTCGTTTTCCAGTTGCTTTCTGCACCTAAGTTGCTTAAGCTATGAAATTGATTATTACGGAGATGAATTGCATATTGTTGCCAATCTGTGATCCTTATGTGACTTCAAATGTGTATCAGGATATTGCCGAATCTCGAAAGGTGAATGTATGTTGAAGAATCTGCTCATAGTGGAGCCTTCAATTGGCTCAATTCTATTTTGCTTGGATCTTACCCGCTTCTATCTCGGGTGTCTTCACATCCAGCTTTTAGCTTTGGTGGAGTGTTTTTAATTCTTGCGATCTTTCCTCTGGGGCAGTGTTGAATCGATTTGATGAGAACCCGCTGACGCGAAGGAAAATGAAATCGAGTGAGGTGTCACGCTTGTGAAGGCTCATCAGAATCAACCAAAGGAGGCACCGCGTCTCAGCCTAGCTAGGTTCGGATTAGGCTCGCTCATCATTTTCGGTCTTCTTGAAATGCTGGCTGTTTTGCTTTATTTTCATGGTTTCAAATACTTGGGACTCCTCCCCGCAGTTTGTGGTATCGCAATACTCGCAATAAAATTCTCGGAGTCAATACAGCTTTCGAAGCCCGAGGAGAGGCATCTGGTAGGTAAGAAGTGCCTAGTGATCAGGCGTATCAGCTCTGAACAAAGAGGAGTTGTGAGAGTCTACACTGACGAAAGCTATCTGGACCCTGAGACGTGGTCGGCTGAGTCGGCTCGTGGAGGAGCAATTGATGAAGGCAAAGTGGCCAAGGTAGTGGGCATGCGAAGCATTATACTTGTAGTAGAAGAAGACTATAGCAAGGGTGAAAAGTTGGATTCCAATGGACGGTTGATATTCCCTGCAGCTGGTCATTT
>DAHVAI010000053.1 GCA_027314685.1 Nitrososphaerota archaeon
GTTCACAATCGCATGCAACGGCGAACGAATTATTCGGCTTGAGCTGCATCCTTCTGAAGTTGCGAACTTGCAAGCTCTACTCAACGAGTATGATTTTGACGAGGAGAATGAGGAATTGTGGACGAAGAAGACGCGTGGTCAATAATCGAGGACATGCGCGAGAGGAGCGACCACTGGGGTCGCTGTCCAGGCTGTAGCAGATGGTTCTCGAAGGTTGGGATGGAGACACTCCCCGCGATGTGGCTACCGCATGGTGAGTCGATGAAGCAACTCATACTTGCAAATCCAGAGTGTCCTATGCAATCTTACGTCTGTCATGCTTGTGCCGAGAAGCTAAGAACAAAACAGGCAATGGGGAGATAACGAGTGAGAAAACATCGTTCTTTTGTTCGGAAACTGCGAGAGCAATTTCCGTATTGGGCAACGTCTCAGAAAGACCAGTATCTCAAGGAGCTCAAAATTCACAACAGAATCTGTTGGGCAGGCTGCTAGACTGAATGTGCGATCATAAAGAAACCAGCATTAGGATGGACACGGAAGGAATCGAGGATATCACAGTCGAAACTTGCAAGAGCTGCGGTGCCAAACGAGTCGGCAGATGGGAAATGACGTACGACGAATGGACTCCGTCCAATAAAGAGGCGAGTGTTTGATTGGTTGATCGTTGTCTTGTCTGCGGCGCTAGGCGTGAATGGACTAAGAACAGCAAGCAGGGAGGCGCGATGCCATTACAGATCGACGACCACAGGCAAGCAGCAGAGATCAACGCCATGATTGAAGACGAGAAGATTGCAAAGATGCAGGAGCAACAACAAGCAATTGTTGTCGAAGCAACCGCTTCCAGGAAGAGGAGCCGAAAACCGAGGGTGGATTAAGCTGGCAAATTTAGGACGAGGCAATGAAGGAAACCAACGGGGCCGTGTCGAGCCACTGGTGGAATTAGATCGGGACTGCGAACCTCAGGTGAGGCGTGATCCTGAGCAAGTCAATAGTGCTCCGGTGGACCCACACTTCACGGACGCGGCGGGGTCTCCAGAGCCAAGTCCGCTCGACGAATTTGATTTTGACGAGTCGATGGTCATTCTTTTCGACGCTATTGGAGCGGACCCAAGCATGGCAAAACTTGTCATGAACAGGTGACTCATAGACGATATTGCAAACCATTGTCGAAGTCGGTCAATCTACAAGGAACACGAAGCCCGAAGATAGCGAAGTCCAAAATCAAAGTGTAGAAACCCAAGACAAATAGAGTTTGGGCTATTTCAAACTCAGTAAGGCGAACCAAATTTTAGTTCGCCCAACTGCCGATCGGTAACAGGGAGAAGAATTTTGGTGAACTGTCAAAGAGGTAACAGCGCCGAGATAACCCATCGGTTTTATCCTGAGACAACTATTGGAAAAACCCCTCGAAAATTATCCAGAACCTCTTTGCTTGGCTTTTGATTTCTTATCTTTGTTCATAGCTAGCAGTACTTCGGTTTCGGTATCCTTAGCTACCAATTCATCGATTTCCCTGAATTCTCTCAGCATCTGCAGCAGTGGCTCGGCGTATTCGTCTTTGAATTCACCCTGGGAGTTCATGACATCGAAGACCTTGATTGCCTCAGTCTTGTGATTCAGTTTTGCGATCTCCTCGAACAACCCGTAGAAACCGAATGTCGCAACGGCTTGGGCATACTGTTCTTCTTTTGTGATGTCTTTCTTCATCACCGGTTTAGAAGGATCATGGCTAATAGATAGGACGCGATAAGTGAGGACCTTTCCTATTAGGGCCATTAGCTTGTCCAACAATGTTGGAAAGATATCGCGCATCTCTGGTGATTTTTGATAGGCATCGAGTACTTCCGCCGCGATTCCATCTCCGATCCAAAGCCCTCCTTTCGCAACATACTTGAACTCCCTGATGACCCCCAGCTCGATACAGATCCGCTTGATATCATCCTCCGGGATATCATCAGGGATCAACTCATCCCAGCCGTACTCCAGGAATGCATCCCACCCCTTGCCTCTCACATTCAACTTGTTCTTCTTTTTTTCTTCAATAGTCGCTTGCATATTTTTACCTCACCAAGGTAGGGTTGACTTTCAGGAGTCACTCACTTACCTTTGTCCATCCGCGCCTTGCGATAGATCGGCATTATCCCAAATGCTCGATAATCCCGTTTCACAGCCTCCTCAGGATTCTTTCGAAATACTTCAAAAGAAGTCATATCCGCAGTCCCAAGTTTGTGTTTGGAATACGCGGCGGTACCGCGAAACTTTCTACCTCCCTGGAGACGGATAGTCCTGGGAACGGAATATTGACCTTGGCGCCTCATTTCCCTGAGATACTTGCTTTCATTCCGATGCTGCAGATAGCGACTGTATTTCTCGGGTTGATTCTCCTTCATCCACTGCAACCGACGCTGGCGCGCTTCATTCTGTTTCTGCAGCAGAGCCGCATACTTCTCCGGGTCACTAGTCTTGAGATTCCTTTGCTGTTGGAGAAGCTGTTCTCTTTTACGAATGTAACGCTCCCTGTTAGCGCGCCGAACCTGTTCCGGATGTGTCTTTTTCCAGATTCTGTTTAGCTGTCTACGACGCTGGCGAATCTCCGGTCGCATTCTCCTTTTCCTATCATACTCGCTTCGCCGATGTTTCCGTTCTTCGTTGGATAATCGACCGCCGTGCCTGATTCTTCTGCCTCTTCTTGGAGCTGATCTGCGAGTCACACAGGAAAAATCATGAAGGAAAATCTTTCGCAGTTAATGTCGCAAGACAGCCCTTGAATTCAGGTTCAAACAACCTGAGCTTCGGATAAGCAACGAGGTACTTGGCTTTTAGTTTCTCAACCTCGGCAGCATTGTATGCTCCCTCCGTTTTGCCCAGACTGTGGCCCATCATGCGCTTCACTGTATTGGGATGAAAGTCGCAGTCATCGAGGACCGTCTTGAAGTAATGCCTCAATGTATGCGGTCGGAACCTCCTTTCTCCTATTGTCGTCTGTATGCTCTTGAAGGCCTTCCTCACCGTCTTCCCCGGGTCGACGGCATCTTGCTTCCAGGGCCACAGGCGACTGCCGTAGAACTTTACGAAGGGAAGCACTTCTTCACCGAGAAAGCTTATCGTAACCTGATGCGATTTTTGTCGAACGATCACCAATGAAATAGGGCACAACCCTTTGTTGTACTGTTCGCGGAAAGAAGCGAACGCGGGCAACCACTGATCCTTTCCCGCATTCGAGACGTCGACATCGAGATGCAACAGATCTATTTCTGAGAGTCCGCATTGACTCTGCATGATTATCCAGGAACGTAAAGTATTGTTGGACGGCGGAACTGACAGAAATGCCTTTCTGAGCAGCTCCTTTTCTGGGGCGAAGGGGAAGGGGGTTTTCTTGCTTTTCTTTGGAATATCATAGTTCAATTTGATGCGGTTTCTTTTGAAGAAAGATAGGACGGTCCCGATCTTTGAAATTGCAGTGTCGCGCTGGTCTCCAAATCTATCCTTGAGCTCAGTGAACCATTTGTCCAGGAGATCTTCGTACTGATAGCTAACGCCCTGACTTCTTGCTTCTTCAATAATCGCATCGGGTCCCTTTCCAGCGAATTCACAGAAAGAATTGATCTGGGCGAGATATCCCTTTGCGGTAGAGATCGCAAACTCTTCATTTTCGATTAATAGTCTCTGGATCCATCTACGGAGACTCTCTGCCTGCAGCAATGCCCTGTACGTCGGAGATATCGATTGGTTTAGCTCGTAAAGAAATTGTTCAGAGTCTGTCAAGTTCCGAAATTCTCAGAAATAAAAATCGGAACTTTTTGTTATGATGAACTTCAGGCTTACGATATCGCTCTCTCCAGATGCGTTCGACTACCTCGAAAAGGCAACGGCTCCTGGTGCCTCTTTCGAAAGTAAGTCTGCATTCATCGATTATCTCATCAAGAGGGAGAGGGATGCCAATGCTTCCAGGGATGCCGCCGCATCGGTCGACGCAAGCAAGTCGCTGACACCTCGGGAGGAGATTCGAAAGAACCTAGCCGACGCCGTGTCAATCCAGGAGAAATTGGGCAAGAAACTTGACGCTATTCGCATCCTGGTCAAGAAGGAAATGAAACTCAAAGAAATGACTGAAGGGGATATCTCCCGAGTCAGTGATTGGCTCTGGTCCTATGTTACGAAGAACAATGGAACGGTCGTCAACGATAAGGGAAAGCGCTTTGTGATATCCGGAGAGAACATTGAAGATTACAGGAAACTTGGGACTATCTACTTCAGAAACCAGCAGCTAGAGAAGATGATGTCGAAAGATACCGCTATGATTGCAGAAGCCAAGACATCCAAGATCTTCGCAGCAGTAAGCGCACTGGTCCAGGAAGGAAAGCTTGGTGAAGACTTTGCCAACATCGACGAAAGCGATCCGCGAGCAAAGGATATCCTCGAGAACTTTCGCCAATTGATGGAAATGCTGGAGAAGACCGAAGGAACTCCGGAGCAAGCCAGGGTCGAAGAGAAGATCAAGGTGTTGATGGATTCGAAGGTCTACAAGAATGCAAAGTCATTGGCTGACACCATGCTCCCAACTACTGAAAGCACTCCGTCCAAGAACGCTCCTTAGAGTCGGTCTTTGCCAGAAAATTTTTCTGCGAAGTTACCTGCATCATCAAGTTCCGAAATTACAATGACAATCGGAACTATGAGGAAAAGCAAGATTCTTGCCTTTCCCCTGGGTTTCACGCTCAGATCGTGCTCATCTGAATTCTAGTGAGGGTGGGGACTTTAAGCGGGCACACGCGTCAAAATTTCACTTTTTGTATTATCTATGCCTTATTGGAAAATTTAGTGTGTGTAGTCTCCAAATGAAATTATCTGCGTAGTACGTTACCCTCATATGCTCATATCGTCTTACCTCATATCATCATATCGTATTCGTCTCTCACTTCACGCACTTTTTCTCTTGACATGGCACGCAGAAGAAGCCATCACCGCGGCAGACGAGCCAAACGCAGGTCACGCAGAGGATCCAGGCGACGAATAAGTGCTCATGATAGAGCGGTCGACCGAAGGAATCTTGCGAAGGCTCGAAGAGCACGCCGGAGATAGATAGGCCTCGCGTAACTCTCCAGCAAAGATATTGAGCTGACGCCGAGTCAGCTCTTCCCTCTTATTTCAAGTAAATCAACGAGCATATTCTTTTCCGTGTTCGCCATCGCTGGACATCAGATCACAGATTCTAAGAAACCAACTTGGAAACCGAAGACGGTTCCCTAGACAAAACAGTTCCTTGAACAAATCGATTGTCAACTCTGTTCTGTGGATTTTAGAGTCAAGAAGAGTAGCCGCGCACGCGCACTGCGATACTGTCTTCAATTTTCTCTTCTTCGTCTCTCTCGCATGAGCTCGCGGTGTTTTCGAATTTCCGCTTCTGTCATGTCACCGGGTTTCGCCTTAATCTCTTCAATGATTCGTGGAGCTCCTTGCCGTGAGCCTCGCGTATCCATTCAACATCGTCTTCAGCATCCCTCTTGGTCTTCTCTGATGTGGTTACGTTGTGCAAACCGATTAGTTTGTGCTCGACCTTGCCCCATCCTTCTTGCCTGGCGGTCTCTTCGAGGGCTCTATGGCGCTGCTCGCCGTCTTCACTAATGGACCATCCGTTCAGGGTCCCCGTGGCTTTGTACCATCTGTCTTCTTCAGGCGTCCTGCCTCTCTCGCCACGATCTTCAGTGAGGTAAGTGGTGGCGGGAACTCTTGCTGCTCGGACTCGTATGGTCTTTCCATCGCGATGCTCAACGAAAGCCTTTCTTCGGTAACTTCGGCGCTTGACACGAATTCTTCTTCCCCTGCTGCGACCACTTCGACGAGCCATCACGAATCAAGAGAAAAAATGGGTTTTTCACACTGACCGATGAAGAAAATTTGGATATCTTAGCAGTGGCGAGGTAATACGCCGTCAGACCAAATGCCGATAAAGCATCCTGAGGTCAAAATCCCTTTTTTCTACTAGTATCTTGTCAAGAAGAGTCTCAAGGCATCATGGTAGACGTGTACGTAGCACCCGTCATAGGTCGCGCGAACGGCACCTTGGCCATGAATCAGATCGCACACGTTTGTTGAAGAGAACTTACGCACTAAGGAGAAAGATAGAGCAGCAGCGTGGCAAGGTCACGGATGCGGACATGCGCGACGCGATCCAGATAAGCGAAGAAGTAGACAAATTGAACAGTTAAACATCATTTTCAACGCTCTGCTCACGCCACTCATACGTAAGCGGGCGTCGCCAGATAGGTTTCCTCAAATTTTCAAGTAAGGGATATCCTCGACCAAGAGCCTGCAGCCGCAGTGGTGACTGCTTTCTGTAGCGAGGAACTCTTCGCGGCCACAGCTCCTGGAGCTCACCACCGGTCGGTTGAATTTTGTGTATGACGTCAGGAATTCCACCCTTGATCAGCCTCGGAATCCTGTAGGGATCCGAAGAATAGTCGCCCTTCAGTTCCATCATGCCTGTTTCCATAGTGTTGAAATCAGCTTTCAATATCTTGGGAAGACGTTCCTCAAAATCTATCTCAAAAGCTGCCAAGAAAATGGATTTGAACCTGCGGATCTCGGGCAGTTTTCGGACAATCAGCATGAATTTCTTGTAACCGTAACGTCCCTTGAATAATTCAGCAAAATTCTTGACCTCCCACTCGAGCTGAAACTTGTCCTGGGGCATCGAGTTACGCAATGGCAGACCGTAGTTTCTCATCTTCCCCTGCTTGTCTGAGACCTGGGCAGTCCAGGCGTACCGCATTGCACGAATCACCAAGCCAGGTATTCTTCAGAGCGTTCTTCTTCTTGCTCTTCATCGGGCTCATCTGTTGCAGTAGGGTTCTCGGCACTCCCCGCGACCCAGTCAAACTTCAATTCTTTTCTGTAGAATTTGTCCCGATCGACCTGCTTGTTCATGGCGAGAAAGTAGTCGTAGACGTCCCTGGGATCCTGCCCGGGAATCTGTGGTTGGAATGGTGCAGGTATCGTTTGCAAGAGGTTGAACTCCTTTTCATGAGCATCGTGCCAAATGAGTAATCTTGTCTTTCCGAATGCAGGTGTCTCTTCTAGCAATCTAACTGCATCCTTCTCCTCGTCCGAAGCCTTCAACGAATCGAGGAGGATATCCTGTGGGCTCTTGACACCAGAGTGCTCAACAGGAAGCCCCTTGAAGATAGTGTTCAGAGTCAATTCTCTAACCGTAGAGGAGGCCTGCTGTGTAAGTTGTCCAGCAAAATCCATTCCAAAGTTCTGACGTCTTGCAGACACAAGCGCACTCTCTATGAGCGACGTGATCTGGGTATGCTCTTGCATGCCAGGCCTTCCCATCCCTGTTTCCTTGAGCTCGTCGAACTGCAGCCTGAATGGATCCTTTGCGTGGTTTCTTCGCCAGGCATTGAATGAGTCAAGCATTGCCGTTGCCACCTGTATCTCCTTGCTAAATCGCTTTGTACTTTCCGAGGTCCCAGCTCTTGTTAGATTTCGTACTGTGATGATTCCTGCTGGTTTTGAATAACCGAATTCTTCCGCAATCCTTCCGAGTTCATCAATCAGGATTGGAAACTCGAGATGGAATGACCTGTAGTTCTTTACCTTGACAATGCGATCATACTTTGTCAGCGTTTCGTCTCGAAGTTCGCTGAGATCTCTTACGACGTTTAACACGAGCACTGGGATGCCCTGCGGCTTTGTACCGATCTTCTGAGTGCTGAAATTGTACAACTTTCTAGAGATCGGCATCAAT
>DAHVAI010000054.1 GCA_027314685.1 Nitrososphaerota archaeon
TTTGATGCACTTTTTCTATCTTCGCATGGCAACCCAGGCCCAGTGGGAAATCAGGGAACTGGCAGGACTGATGCTTCAGGAATGCAGGAAGGTCGCGCCGTCGATCTTCAAGGAAATAGTAGAGTGCTAGACATGGCGTACTTTACAGAGCCTATGGGTGAAGAATTCAGGAAAGCTCTGGAAGAAGCCATGAAGGAATTCGAAGAAAAGCCGAAGAAAAGACTGTCCAAGAAGAACAAGCAGGAAATGAAGTGAATTACTTTTCGGCAGGGGCTTCCTCGAGCGCGACATGCCCGGAATAACCACACTTTTTGCATGCGTAGAATTCAGGTACAAGCCAGCCTGAAAGAGGACTAGCGACCTCTAGTGGAGCTAGGCATTTCGGGCAGAGCTTCTTTTTGCCTTTTAGATTTCGGCGCTTTAGTTTGATCTCGGGCAAATCACTGGACTTCTATCGTATTGTCCCCGAAACCCATGTTCACAAGACTATCGCGAACCTGGTCCCTGTGATCGCCCTGAAGTAGGATGTAACCTTCCTTGGCAGTACCGCCGCATGCAAGCTTGCTCTTTAACTCACGGGCAATCTTCTCAAGGTCGGAACGCTTTGGATTGAGGCCTTCGACCATCGTGGTGGGTTTTCTAAAACGTCTCATTTCCAGACGCACGACTATTCGAGTCTCTTCTTTTTCTAGTTCTTCGCAGACACAAAGATCTTTTGGCAGTCCACAAGTCGAGCATACTTCGGCCATTACGCTGACCTCAAGCATGCAATTTTACAGAAGAATTTTTCAGCTGCTATACGCATCGCTCATGAGAAATACGCGTATAAATTATAAAAGAGTTGTGTGAACAACGAATAAAAGTGAGATCCTAGCAAAGAGAATCAATGCCAGCAGTCTGCGCAAGATGTGGTGACGAGTACGTTCCGATGCTAGAGTCGGATGAAATAGAGGGTCTGTGCCCTTCGTGTCTTTTTGACCCCGAAAGGACTCAGAATTATTGCAAGAGCTAGTTAAAGTAAAGCGGATTCGAGAATTTCAGCCTAGCTGCATAACGTTTTGACGGAGGCGCGGCCAACCTGGCCTTTATCCTTCCCTGCGAGGCCCTGCTCTGACAGCTCTTTGAACAGTATTTTCTACGTTCCGAGCTGGCTAGAGTCGATTTCTCCGCAATGAACGGGCGACCGCAAAAATCACAGCGCTGGTCTTCAGTTTCTCTCTTCGAGCTGGTCTTTTCCTCAGTGATTGTGGGTATCTCTTCAGTTTGTTCCTCTGCTAGCATTTGATTCACCAATATTTTTGTAAGCAACTGATAAGTTGTGAACGAATCAGTTGGTGTTCAAAAATCACTAGAATTGGGCTAGAGTATAAACGCACAGTATAGACGTATAAGCTATGCATATACCACTATATTGTAGAATGTAGAATCTAGACATCCATAATTCGCATCATGGAACTCTGTCCCAGGCCCAGCGGAACCTCGGACCATTTTACCATGACGAGATCTCCGTCGAGACCTACAATCCTGCCCTTTGCAATCTTTGACTTTGACACGTCGAACTCTACCGTCCTGCCAACGAACTTTCGGAGTTGCTCGATTGAGAGATTCTCCTGAACTGCAGCCGAGCAGGAATAGTCGTCATCGAACGTGATGACTACCGCAGTCACTGGCAAGTAGAATCCTTCATGGGTTGCTACATAAGAATAATAAATGTAACGTTCGAAACTAGCCAATGACAATTGTCTTTATCTGATCCTGTTCGCGTGCGACTCTCATTGCTTCATCAATCTTGGCTAGCGGAAACTTACTTGTCACGAACTTTCGTACATTGATCTTGTTTTCCTCGAGCAACTGGATCGCCTTTGAGAGTTCCTTTTCAGTGGTAGAGTAGCTTGACGTAATTGTGTGTTCTGACAGAAAAAGCTCTGCCAGATCAAGGTCGTGCGTTGCTCCTTTGTGGGGCGCACCGAACAGAAGAAGTGTGCCGGATTTCCTGACGCATTTCATACCCTCGGCAAAGGCACTCTTGC
>DAHVAI010000060.1 GCA_027314685.1 Nitrososphaerota archaeon
TATAAGCAAGATCCTGGCTGAAGCCGGGAGCAGTCTAGACAAAGTTCTGAAGGTGACAGTGATACTGGATGACTCCGCTGATTGGACTAGGATGAACTCAGTTTACAAGAAATACTTTGTAAATGATCCGCCGGCCCGGACGACTTTCCAATCAAAGCTCGATGGGGCGAAAATTGAGATGGATGTTATCGCCCACGTCTAGGGAAACGTCAGAGGTTCAACGCCTGTACTTTTGCGAATACCTTCCTCAGTCCATCGAAGCAGTTCGATCAAATCAGCAGCTTCTTTATCTCCTAGCTCACCCGCAGGTTGCTTCATTCTGGCTGTTGCAATTATCTTGCGGTGAAGTAGAATGACTTTTTTCACTGCCAGAGCCATTTCCCGGAAGTAATGCGCAAGTGGCAAGTTGTAGTAGAAGATCTGCTTGGCTTTCTCTGTATCTCCATTTTGATACGCTCGCCACATCTCTACCAAATATTCAGGGGTTGGGGAAGCAGTCATGACGCCGACAGCTCCACGAGAGAGCTCCCACAGATAGGTCCTTCCATGAGATGCGCCAAAGATCTTGAGTTTTCCGTTCGTTAGTTGGTTAAGTCTTGCAATCTTGATGGGCGTAGGCGGGTCTTCCAGTTTCACGTACTTGGCATTCTTCACTTCTTTGTTCAATCTTGAAAGTAGTTGAACAGACATGTATGGGTGATCACTCTCAGGTTCATCCTGCACCACTATTGGCAGGTCTATTGCATCGCTGATTGCCGCGTAATGGTTGAAGATTGCATCATCTCGAAGTTTCAAATTCTTTGGAGGTGCTATCATCAAAGCAGCTGCGCCGAGCTGCTTGTAGGTCTTTGCAGCCTCGATTACCAGGTGAGTAGCTTCTCGACTCGCGCCGACCACGATTGGAACTTTGCCCTTGACTTCGTCAAAAACGATCGAGAGATTCTTCTCTTTCTCCTTCTCGCTGAGCTTTGGTGATTCCGAAACTTCTCCGAGAGCTGTGAAGCCATTTACTCCAGCCCGCAAGTTGTATTGTATCAACCTTCGGAGGCTACTTTCATCCATGTTTCTCCCTTCATCAAGCGGCGTTACCAATACAATGTATGCGCCTTTCAACTCAGAATCCATCTTTATTCAGCCCAACCTTGTTAGAAACTTAACCCGATTCTTATGTTTAAGAGTTTGATCAGGTAACTTGTCTGTCTTTCAATCTTAGGACTTTACCGGCCTGTCTCCCGGTGTGTCCGGCAGTCTTGTCAATCACTACTTCTCCATTCACCAAGACATAATCAATCCCTTTGGGATATTTCGAAGGTTCCGCGAAGGTGCTTTGATCAATTATCTTGTCGCCGTCAAACACTACAATATCTGCATAGTTCCCAACTTCTAGCAAACCCCTGCCAAGCAAACAAAACCTTGCAGCCGGAAGCGAGGTCATCTTCCTGACAGCTTCTTCTAGAGTCAGCACATTGAGCTCTCGAACATAATGACCTAGTATGCGAGGATACGTTCCGTATGATCTGGGGTGCGGAATTCCAACGGCAGACGGCCCTTGAGGAGATATGGAATAGCCGTCCGTCGAGATCATGACAAAATTGTTTTTCATGATTCGCTGGATATCCTCTTCCAACATCGATCTGCTCAAGATAGAGATTTCACCATTTAATTCGATTATCAATTTCAGGATAGCTTCCTCGGGTTGCGCGATCTTGAGTTCATTGCTGATTTCAAGAATGTCCTTGCCGTCCAGTCGGTGCCCGGGTGAAGAAATGATCACTATTCGCGTCGGTCCTCCTCTTACATCCAGCACTCGACTGATATGTTGTAGAACCTCTTTTCTCTTACTTTCATCGAGCGTACGCAGTTCCTCAACAAACACTTCCTTCGGCAAGAAAACCGTGAGACCCGTATGGGCCGCATCATATGGATATTGATCGGCTGTGACATCCAAGCCTTCCTTCCTTAGACTGTCGCAAAGTTTCAACGCTCGTTCACTAGTATTCCACACATTCTTACTCAGAGCCTTAAGGTGCGATATCTGGAGTGGAACGTGGGCGTCCTTTCCGATTCTCGCAGATTCTTTGATTGCGTCCTCCCAAGAACCGTTGTCTCCCTCGCTTCGCATGTGCGTTGCGTATAGTCCTCCATACTTTCCAACTACTTTGCACAAGCTAATGAGCTCGGTTGGATCTGAGTAGCACCCCGGAACATATCTCAACCCGGATGACAATCCGCAGGCACCTGCACTCATACATTCATCGACTATTCTCTCCATCTTGCTGATCTCCTCATCAGTAGCCCGACGAGGGACGTCTCCCATCACTACAAATCGGATCGTTCCATGAGCAGCTAGAATCGTGGTATTGATCGATGGTTTCCGCTCCTCCAAGGTTTTGAGGTATTCGGCGAAGGTCTCCCAACTTGGAGTAATATCAAACCATTCAGAACCAGAGCTTCGCCAAAAGTTCACAAATTCATGAAGATTGCCTGAAGGAATTGGTGCTACTCCAAAACCACAGTTGCCGTTCACTTCTGTTGTGACCCCCTGTCTCACCTTGCTTTGAGCCAATGGGTCCACTAGGAGGCTCAGGTCGGAATGCGAATGGACATCTATGAATCCGGGAGAGACACATTGGCCACTTGCGTCAATAACCCTGTCCGCCTTCATAGGCCCGTGGCTTTTGTTTATCTCTACTATCTTTCCACCTGAAATGCCAATGTCTGCCTCAAAGGAAGGCTTGCCGCTTCCGTCCAGAATTTTACCTCCAACTATTGCAATGTCAAGCATGAATTCTAAAATCACTCGTACTTGCTCTAATTAAATTGCGAGATCACTTTCTCGGCAAATGGTACGAATACTTTCTCGTGTTCTCGTTCTGAAAATGGCGCCGAGAATGGCCTTATCCAGATCGTGTTTACCCCTAGCTGGTTCATCGATTTGATCTTCTCGATGCATTCGTCCGCTGAGCCCGCTAGAGAAAATCGCTGGATCACATCATCGGTGAGGTATTTTCTGTCTTCGTATGCCCTGTTTAAATCGCCCGACGCTTTGCATGATTCTATAAATTTCTGCACTTCTGGAGGTAATCCCTCAAACATAGCTGGGTACATATCTATCGACGTATTGATCAGGGCTTGCGTGACAAATGGTCTAACGTTTGCAAGAGCTGTCTTGGGGTCTTCTGATATCGAGGTGTACACCCAGGCGATCAGTTTGATGTCTTCTATATTTCTGCCTGCCTTTCTTGCTCCGGCCTTTACTTTCTCAATAGCGTATGATATTTGAGCTGGAGTGGAATAGGTAGCTAGCAGCACTCCGTCCGCAAGCTCGCCTGCAAGCTCCAAGTTCATCGGAGATCTGGTGGCGATGTAGATGGGGATGTCTTTGCGTGTTTCAAGATTCAACTTTGCGCCGCGTACTTTGTACATTTTTCCATCAAAACTAACCTCGTTTCCCTCCAGTAGGCCGTTGATTATTTGGAACGCTTCTCTTAATGCAATATTGGGCTGTTTTCTTTCCAAGTTCATCTGTTTGAACCCGACGCCGCCACTACCCAGCGTGAGTAATGCTCTGTGTCCTGAAACTTCATCCAAACTCGCGATTGCCGAAGCCAGCATTGCGGGGATCCTTGTATATGGGTCAGAGATGCAAGGACCCAGTCTTATCGTGGATGTGTTGAGCGCGTCTGCAGTTAGGGCGACAAACACGTCCTTTTCACCGTTAAACCGCTGATCTGCCTGAACAAAATATTTGTAGCCGCAGAGTTCTGCGGTCCTTGCCTGCCAAGCAACTTTCTCTAATGGTTCGACAGGGGCTGAGCCCACTCCAAATTCAACGGTCGCCAAGATTTCTACGCCTGGCGGTCAAGCAAGACTGAGTTGCATCATTCCGAAGCCTTCCCGTCTCATCCTAGGGGCTTCTACCCGAAGTTTGTCTAGTCCTTCGACTATTGTCCCAACCACATTGGTCGCAAGTGGACCATAAGTCCCCATGACAGCTGTGTCTTGTTCGTAAATCCACGATAGAACTGGCAACTGGTTGAGATACCCAGGTTCAGGATCGACAAACCACGAAGGCTTGTAATACATCAGCACGTCTCCAACTGTTTGGTAGATAGTCTGGTTTTCGTCCGGAATATCGAGATTCGAGTCCAAGAGCACGAACACCTCACGACCATTTTCCATCGAGTGCCTAGCCTTTTGATTTATTGGTACCAAATGGTCGACCATTAACTTGGTACTCTTTGGAGCGTCACCTTCTGCAAGTTCGATGACACCTTCAACATTTCCTAATTTTAGTCTCAGTTTTTTGCCCAAGTTCTTGTCACTTTTCCGAATATCTTGAAACCGTGAGCAGCTTGACGCCTTCATGCCTGGTTGACTCGCACATCCGCTTGAATTCCTCCGGTATCGGTTTGTCTAGAGATGCAACCTTTGCTAAGACATGAACACCACCTTCGTACGGTGTTCTTGCCGGATCGTACGCAGCTAGCATTTCTCCAGCCGGGACGCCATAAAATATTGCCAGCTCGGAAAGTTCTCTCTGGAATTGAGCACTGTATGCAAGTTGTTTTCCTCTGGAAAGAGAAGCTGACCTGTAAAAGAAATGTATGTCTCCCTCCGCAGTGAAGTTTGAATGAACTTTCACTTCCTGAGGCGGGCGAAGTATTTTGTCCCCTTCTAAATGGAGCATGATTTCACGTCCAGACCAGTTGGCATGAATTGCCTTTCCTGAAACAGGAAGTATGTTCCATATCACTTCGCAGGTCCTCGGAGCGTACTCGTCGAAAAGTGTCGCTCGGGCCTTTGCCCCTTCCAAATCTAGCAATATCTTTCTGGGCAAATTGTCACGCTCTTGTTATCTCGATTTCTTTAGAGCCTTCATGGAGGACTAGTTCAGAGACTCTTGCGAATTCCTGGAAGTCCGAACCGAGAAGGTTTGCGAAAACATTGACTGCTTTTGGTCCTCTTGGACCCTGAGGTCTCGAATCGCGCGCATAGACTATACCAATTTCGGCAGCTTCCACTTTACCGTATGGTGAACCTCTGAAGTAATGCGGAGGTCTGTAGTAGTAGAAAATATCACCGACTTTGGGCAGGTATGTGAGCATGTTCTCTGCTGGGAGCTTGATTAGTGGTTCGAGGTGAAAGAATAGCTGATGACCCGACCAGATATCATGTATTACCTTTGTTCTGATCGGGAGAGCATTCCAGATTGCCTCAGAAGTGTTTGGGGCGTCATCTTCGAGAAGTTCGGCTAGAGCCTCGACCTTTTCATTTACGAAACTGATTTTCAATTTTTTGCTCAACATTTCTCACTCTTCATTTATTGCATAGATCATTGTATTTTCACAGTCTTACTTCGTTTCCGATCTTTCTCTCAATCGCCCTATTGAATAGCAAGTTTGCAGTTGCAATATCCTGAAGCGCCACACCAACTGACTTGAATATGGTGATTTCCGAATCATTGACTCTTCCGGGCTTTGCGCCGACAAGTGCTTCGGAAAGCTCGGCGAAGATTGCGTGTTTCGGAATCTTGCCTTGTTTGATCGGTTCTAGATCACCTGATTCTTCTATAGCTTGATCGCGCGAGTCAACAAAGATCTTTGAGACTCGCAAAATACTCTCGTCGAGTTCCCTTCGCGAAGGAAGATTCGAGCCGATAGCGTTTATGTGGACGCCAGGCTTGACCATTGAAGAATTCAAAATGGGTGAGGAAGACGTGGTTGATGTACTCAAAACGTCTGCTTTTTTCGCGATGTACTCGATCGATTCAGCGACTTTGAACTGAATGCCAAATTTTGAAGTGGCAAATTCCGCTAGCTTCCTGGCATTATCTTGGAAAATATCGAAAATGTACCCTTCTTCAAAAGATATGGTGGAGCAAATGGCCTCAAGTTGTCCCCTTCCTTGGACTCCTGAGCCGATCAAGCCAAATACTTTGGAATCCTTTCGTGCGAGCAACTTGGTTGCAACTGCAGATAGAGCTCCTGTCCTGAGCTGCGTCAATCGGTTAGCACTCATTATGCATTTTAGTGCCCCATCGTCGTAATCATGTAACTGTATGACGAAGTAATTCTCTCCTTCTTTTCTATGACCCGCCGTGCCACAAAGAACTTTGAGGCCGGAAATCTTTGAATCGATTAGTGCCGCCGGCATCAGCCTGATTGTGCCGAATGATTCCGGAAGAGAAAGTCTGGTTCGCACAGGCATCATGACTTTTCCGCGTCCTAATTCCTTGAAAGCCTCTTCTAACCGCTGCACAGTCGAGGGGATGTCTATCAATTCTTCAACGTTGTTTTCGTCCAGGATTAACACCATGCAATCAGTCGCCTCTCTTCTCCTTCAATGACGAAAGGTTTTGTTGATCTTGCTTGTTTGCCCGAGGGTGCAACAACTGTAGCTTTTCCCTTATTGAAGTACAGCACTCTACGAAAGACGCCTGAGTTCTAACGATCGGATCCCTAATCTTAGGCAGAGGTACATTAACCTCATGTATTATAGTCCCTGGATGATTTGACATGACAAGGACATTATCGCATAGATAGACGGCCTCTTCAATGTCATGCGTCACCAAGACTGCAGTGACTTTGAGGTTTCTCATCAAATAATTCAGTTCAGTCTGAAGTAGTTCTTTTGTTATCTCATCTACGCCTGTAAAAGGTTCGTCCATTAATAGAACTGTGGGTTTATGGACCAGGGCACGAGCGATCGCAACTCGCCTTTGCATCCCTCCAGAAAGCTCGGATGGATACTGTTTTTCAAACCCTGAAAGACCGACAAGCTCGATAACTTTCTTCACGTTGCTTTCATCCTTTATTCCGAGTACTTCAAGCGGCAATCTGATATTGTCGTAGACACTTCGCCATCTGGCTAGACTAGAGTCTTGAAAGATGAAACCTACAATGAAACTGCCAGCCTTTTGACCCCGCTCGACCTTTCCGGTGCTAGGCTTTTCCAGTCCAGTCATTAGTTTCAATAGGGTGCTCTTGCCACAACCGCTCGGCCCGACGATCCCGAGTACTTCGCCGTCATCGAGATTGAATGATACATCGTGTATAGCTTCTATCTTCTCCCCAGTCACTACCTCGTAGGTCTTACCTACATTCTGGATTGAAACAAGATGCGACAATCAAGTCACCGATTCTTGAACCAAGGCATTAAGAGTCTACCCGATATCGTAACAATGCCATAAAGCACAAGGCCCAGGAACGCCAACAGAAAGACCGCTACGAATGAAGTGCTGATTTCGTATGTTGTCAGGGAGCTAGTTATCAAGTAACCCAGACCTGCGTTAGAGCTTACAAACTCTGCGACAATAGCGCCTATGGTTGCTCCAGTTATTGCAATTCTCAACCCGTTGAACATATGCGGTAGCGAGTTTGGCAATCTGATCTTGTAGAATATCTTTGATTCTCCTGCTCCAAGAGTTCTCAAGAGATACACTAGATTCTTGTCAACATCGACGAGACCTGTCGAGGTTCCGATTACTATTGGAAAGAATGATATCAGAATCACTAGTATTATCCTGGAGGTGTCATTGAAGCCAAAAGTGATGTATATGATTGGCGCTATCGCAATCAATGGCAAGACTTGCGTCATCACGATATAGGGCATTAGCACTTTGTTCAGAAGCCTGGATTCGGCGACGAGGAAAGCAAGGCCAATGCCCAGAATGGTGCCTAGTGCAAATCCAATGACTATTTCGCGCAGAGTAACTAGAGTCTCTGCGAACCAGTTGACCTTTGATGTTAGATAAGTGTGGATTATGCTTGTAGGCGAGGGTAGCAGATATTGCGGAATTATCCCGAATTGAGTCAGTACCTGCCACACAACAACAACTACGACTAGAGTACCAAGTACTGGGAGATTACCCTTAATCTCCCTAGCGTACTTGTTAGCTTTAAACTGCGTCATTACAGTTTTCGACTATGGTGCTCTAGTGAATTGATTTGTGTAGAGTGAACTTGGATTCACGCTCGTGGTAAGGTTGTAGAGCGATGTTGTAAGTTGAACTATGTCAGAGACGGTTGCGGGATTAATGTATCCGAACTGTTGCGGCGTCATGCTTCCTAATGTGGTGGCGTTGTACCCAATCTCGTCATACAAGGCAGAGTTCACATCAGATAGCACGGAAGAGTAGTTGTAGTTAGGATTCTCTTTCACAAAGTCCTGTGCACATGGACCAGGATTCTTGATGCAGAACCAGTATCCCCACAGAGTAGCGTTGGTGATTCCTTGAGCGACTGTAGGGTTGTTCTTGATAAGCGATTCTTGCATCACTACACCAGAACCGATCGGAGGGACACCGTACTGAGAGATGAACATGACGTTCAGCTGCTCGCCATAGCTTTGAGCCTCAGTGGAAATTGAAGATGCGTAGAAGTGGACATCTGCATCGATCTTGTGAGAAAAGAGAGCTTGGTCAATCGTACTGAACCCAATATTCTCTATTGTAACCTGGCTAGTGCTTATCCCGTTCTTCAGAAGGAATGGAATGAACTCTTTGTAACTCAAGCTACCAAAAGGAACTCCGATGGTCTTGCCAATGAGGTCCTTTGGAGTTGTTATGTTACTACTCGCCAGAGTCATTACCGCGATGGGGTTCACTATTCCAGTGCTCCCTGTTTCTACAAGTTGAGGGAAACTGGAATTGGAAGCGGTCAAAACTGTCAAATCCAAAATATCGCCCAAGGCAAATGCGTAGCCGCCTCTATCACTAGCCACAGCCGTAACTGCAGCAGAGGTTCCACTCAGAATGACTTGATTTAGGGCAATATTATTTTGCAGATAGTACCCCTCTGCGAGCGCTGCATAAACCGGAGCTTCATCTGTAGTAAGACCGCCGACATACCGCGTAACTGTTACCACGTGGTTTGTATTTGTAGGCGCAGGTGCTAGGACTGTCAAGAAAACCGCGCTAGTCGCAGCAGCAGTAATTATTACAGCTATCAATATCGATACAGCGAATACGTTGCGAGATACCATAAGGCTCAGTCCCATTATATGAATTATTTAAGACTGAGTATGTAGCACAATGTTAGTTACAACTAGAATGATTGTCTGCCGTTCACGTCGGGGAATTACCGAAATTTGGGTCGCTGGATTCCTTCCAAAGATGCTCAAAAAAGAACCTGCTTGCTTCTGCGAATTTCGTATCGTCTGAAATTAGACAACTGTCTGCTTCTGTTCTGGCTTTTTCGTCATTATCCGCTAATCTTCCGAATATGGTCTTTTGTCTGTCAACAATTGAGAGCCGGATATTTATGTTGTCGATGTGCCTGATTTCTGCCGACTTTGACAATTTTTTGGCCTCAGAAAAGTTAGTGCTGTTGATTTCAGATATTATTCTGATATTTACACCTTGAAGCTTCGCTTTGTGATAATCTTTGTAGAAACCTAAAATGAAGCTGCGCTTGAACGAGGATCCGGAAATTATTCGGAGAATTTCGACTTTGGCATTTCTGAATGCGGAATGCATTTCATTGTAATACGTCTCTCGCCCCACGACCAGCCTATACATTTGGCGATCAGATGTGTTGCCTGATGGTT
This sequence comes from Nitrososphaerota archaeon, assembly GCA_027314685.1. The sequence continues at coordinate 9,550 of DAHVAI010000060.1, forward strand.
GAGACAGAGTGAAATTATGAGCCTCTGTGTATTCGCTTAACCTACGCTCTAATCCTCTTGCTGACTGTTTCAGTTTCATTATTTGCGAACTCTGTCGTTGAATCAAACCGTCTAGAGCCGTCGCAGGGCTCACAGCCGAGAAGGTCATTGGAGAGCCAAGATGTATTTGGACCATACCAAGCCCTTCTAGTTCCCGGAGTTTTCTGTAAATGTCAACTCTGTGAAGACTCAACTCGCTGAGAATTGTTCTAACGCTGGTAGGTTCCTTTCCGAGCAAGAACATGTACAATTCCGCCTGACCCTCGGAGATCCCAAAATTCCTTAGCTCTTGCGCCAAACTAGCGGCTAAGCCTATCTTCCTGTAGTTTTTTCTTCTAGCTTGTAACTCACGCGTGGGTATCTGGCGTAGTAAGATAGATCTGAGTCGAGTTTGCAGTTGGTCATATTAGATATATCGGTTCCCAGATTCCGATTTGTCAGCAAAAGCATTTGTTCAGCCATTACATTTTGTGATTATTGCAAAATCTTGTTTCCTCTGGAGCTGAATCGACATCGCAAGACAAGCTAGGCCGCGGGCTTGTTTCTCTGAGCTGTTCAAGGGTAGTTCCCAGAAGACAGGCCAGGTTGCTGTTGTGATCTAATCGGAGCTTGAAACGATCTCTTCTGCAGAAATTCCAAATAGGTTACTTTCGTCTTTTTGGGATCAAT
>DAHVAI010000065.1 GCA_027314685.1 Nitrososphaerota archaeon
TTCTTTCCTTGATAATTGAGCGCTATGTCATTCGAAAACTTTGATGCTGATTCCGTCAAAATCGAATGCAATGGTTTCTTTGGATAGTCAATACTCGGTCTGATGCGCTCAGGATAGAATTTTTGCCAGGGCCTTTGTGAGGCCGCAGTCTGCAATCTACAAATTCAATCACTTTTGTAATATTTTAGGATTTGTCGTTAATTACTTGATAAAAAGTGCACCCGTTAATGATTCTTGAAACACGGCTCTCAGAAGATAGATGCGTTGCGAAAGGGATTCAGCTCGCATTTGAAGATTAGAAGCGTTAATGATGATCCCAGCTGGATCTTCCGAGTGATTGTTATTGTTCCAATATGAAATCATGAGAAAAAAATCAAATTCTTCACGCGGGTAGGATACGATTTGATCTATGCCTTGTTTCGTCCTCATTAGCTCGAACATCAGTTTGAATTGTTATCATCAACTATGTTTAGGGGACCAAGGAGACAAGGGCCGCACTATTGAAAAGCATTGAATAGGTTTATTGGCATGTTTTGTGTACAATTATTCCCAACGAGTGCTTGCTCTGAAAGAGTGAGTGTGTAGCGTTTCAATGTCATCAGAAAATCCGGACATTCGTCAAAAGGTAGAGGATAACCGCGGTATCCTAAAGAAGCTGGAACTTTTGGTTCCTGGGTTACGTGGATATCGAAACAAGGAGGATATTCGTGTTTCAGATGATTTGCTCAGGAACCAAGTTGCGGACAAGATAGATATGGCAAAATCCAATTTGGAAACTTTGAGAAAACAGATGTCAAACAGCGGAGACTTTACCAACCTCGGTTCAGTTGGCTCGATCATTTTTCAGCTTCAGCAGTTCGAAGGAGAAGTGAGACACGCACAACAAGGGTATTCGGGATTTGGCGCCTCGTTTCAAATCAATGAGGACAAATTGAACAAACTCTACGATTATGATTATGCATTTGTGAATGCCTCATTTCAGCTAGTTGACTCGACGTCCCCGACAAAGCTTATCTACGATCCCACCAACGCGAGCTCTATATTGCCGGCACTGAACAGCGTTACTTCATTAGTTACAGGCTTTAAACAAAAGTGGGCGATTAGAATGGAGGCAATTGAGAATATTGCGCAGCAGTGAGATGTCTGAATAGGATGTTCGGTAAGAAATCCGGGGATACCACTAATACCGCAAATCCGGGTTCCGGTGGTAGTGTGTTTGGGTCGACGACTATTGCCTGGGACGATGCACAAAAGCAAGGCAATGTCATGTGGAAAGTGCCAAGACTCATAAGATTGAACGACAACATCGTCGTGCGGGAAGACGAGATCGCGGTATTCTACAGGGACGGAAAGGTCCTCACATACTTTGACCAACCAAACAGGTATGCCCTTACAGACTTTAACGCGCCGGTTGTCGGAAAGCTTCTGAAGTTTTTCGTAGGTGTCCAACAGCAAGCCGAGGTCTTCTACCTCCAAAAACGCTTCATGGACGGAAAGTTCGGCTCGACTCAACCATATCAGTTCACTGACCCAATGTTCGGCATCGTGAATTTGCGCGTCTTCGGTGAGTACAGATGGCGAGTATCATCACCTGAAAACTTCATCAACCAGTTTGTAGGCACGTTCAGCCTCGAAACCTCTGATGCGGTTGAGGGAAGGCTGCGGGAACAGATGGTTATTCTGATTTACAACGCCTTGGGAAAAATGAAGTCTCAGGGATTGAAGGTCACAGACCTTGCTGCAAACCTGATGAATATCGAGCAGGTCGTTCTCTCAAGTTCATCGGACAACTTCGGCCAGTACGGGGTCGAGATCAACAAGGTGTCAGGACTCACTATCAGTCTGCCTGACGAGGTGCAGAAAGCCATCGATACAAGATCCGAGATGGGAGTCTTGGGTGTGAACTACATGCAATACCAAGCAGGTCAGGCAGTCGTTGATGCTGCAAAGAACCCTGGCGGTGGAAACATGGCAGGCATTGGGGTTGGACTGGGCGCAGGTGTTGGTCTTGGCGGCGCAGTAGGAAGCCAGTTTGCTCAAGGCATGTTTCAACAACCAACAAAGACTTGCATAAAGTGTGGTTCAATGATCCCAGCGGCGAATTCATTCTGTCCAAATTGTGGCGCTAGTCAGACGCCACCACCTCAGCCTCAAGCTCAGACTAGCAATGTCTGTCAAAAGTGCGGCACCGCATTGGCTGCTAACGTAAAGTTCTGCCCCAATTGCGGAGCGCCTGTTGCTTCGGCACCGCAAGAAAAAACCTGTCCAAAGTGTGGCACAGCTGTGAAGGTCACATCAAAATTCTGTCCAAATTGCGGGAACCAGTTTTAGGTGAATTGTGTAGAAAATGTACTGCCCCAAGTGTGGAAATCAGAACCCCGATGACGCGGCATTCTGTATGAAATGTGGAGCGCAGCTTAGTTCCAGCGGACAATCATCTGGCCAACCAAGCAACAACCAGAGATCGGTTGTCGCTCCTAACGGAGCTACGTCGTTCAAGTGTCCTAATTGTGGAGCTCCATTGTCACCAAAGTTCGGAGAGATGGTGATCACTTGCGAATACTGCGGAAGCGGAGTCTCATTGGGGGCAAATGGATGGAGCAATATCGAGAAGCAATCCATACTTCCATTAAAGATTGGCGCGATAGACCAAGTAAATTCGTTAATCAAACCGCTCATGGACAAGGGTTTGCTACACAAGCATCTCCAAGAGGATTCGAAGCTGGAGGAAATGAACCTCTCATATGTACCTTATTGGATTGTGAGCGTTTCCGCACGAACTAACGTGATCACGATCGACGAAGCTCAACAACTGGGACAGGCTGCAACTACAGCTGCACTCATGGGTATCATTCTAGGTGGCATGGGTGGGATGGGGCGCAGAGTATTTTGGAATTCGAAAATGGGATTAAACTCGATTATCGGCGGATCTCTTCTTTCCCCCAGAATCAACATGTTCGGCTTTGGTATGATGGGTGGAATGGGAGGCGGTGGTGCTCGCAGGTCTGTCGAGATGGATGCGAATTACAACTTCCCGGTGGTTGCCCTAAAGGCTCTAACAGCATACCAGCCGCGGGACTACCAGTTTGATCTAGAGTCTAGAACTATTTTCGATATCACAAAGATCTCGAAGAACATCAAAGTCCTGAATGGTGACATTAGCGAGGAAGTCGCAAAATCGCAAGCGAAGACTTTGGTCGATCAACTCCAGTCTGAGAAAGCCCACTCAAAGTATCACATGATTCAGCAGATTAGTACGCAGTCAGACGTGGGTGATGCAGAACTTTTGCACGCCCCGATTTGGTTTGCGCGATACGATCACAAGGGCAAGAAGATTGTACTTGTCATTGATGCAAACTCAGGAAATCTGATAAACAGCATGGGCCTCTAGGACGTTGATTCCGGAAGCTCATACCACTTTACTTTATCTCCAACCTTAGCGCGCATCTTCCAACCGAGGCTCTTCGGAGACTCTTCAATCGTCTTCCTGAGCCTTGAGATCTTTTCGGAAATCAGCTTTGACTCATCCTCAGGCAAACTCAGTTCCGGAAGTAGCATATCTGTTTTATCCAGATTCTGGGAAACTGTCTTGTATATTCCCCAGTCCGAAGAAGTGTAGGAAACTATTCTCTCCTCTTGTATCTCAGAATGCTTCTCAGAGATCGGAATATCCACAAGTAGAGCAACAACGTCTAGGATATCCTTCTTGTTTATCTCGACAATTTGAAGCTTCGTAAGGAGTAAATCAGCTGGAGGCAGGGATCTCTCCGATAGATGTAAACGGTCCTTCAGGTCCAGCTTGTGACACATCACGAATTTGTCAAGAAAAATGTCAATCCTACGGCCGTTCTTCTCATCAACAAACATGAGCCTCGTATCACCGTTAAGCTTGTTGAACATCTCTCTCGGCTTGTAACCCATGCCGACGAAGAGTCTCTCTAGTGTTTGCGACTCCTTTCTCAAGCCTACGAAGTCAATATCATTGTAGTTTCTCGCGTATCCGACTTTGGATGCTGAAGGAGCGACAAACCAAACTCCCAGTCCGCCTAGCAATCGAAGAGTGATCTTGTACTCCTTTGCGAAATGCAGAATGCGTTCCGCTTCAAGAAAGATTTCAGATCTGACAAGTTGCTTTTCTTGCCTCAGGTCTTCTTTGACTTCGAGCCTAGAGTCAATCATTCTTATCCACTAACCAGCAGATAGTCGGCGACCTTGTTATCTTCGAGATCAACAATCGCTCCTCTCAAAATCCCCTGGCCATACTCACTCCCCGGGTTTATACAAATCGTTCTTCCCAGTTTGTAGATACCACGAGATTCGTGTATGTGGCCGTGCAGACCCACCAATGGCTTGTACTTTTCGATGATTTCTCGGACTGCAGAACTTCCTACGGGAATCATCACTGGTTGCCCTCCTTTCATCACAGGTTTGAAGTTATCGTCGACCATAGGAGCAGCATCTATTCCAGAATCGATTGGAGGGACATGAATACTGAATATTGCTTGTTCAGGTCTTTCCAATTTCGACGCCATACCGTCAAGCTTGGCTTTCAGAACTGGTTCATCTGCTTCTCTTGGGCTGTTCCAAGGGGTCCTATTGCTAGTCCCGAACGAAATCATCTCATGCCCACCTATGTGCACAATCTTCTCTTCACAAGAGACTACATTATCCTCGGATTTGTTAAGCACCTCGTCCACAATGACGTCGTCATCGTTACCAACAGAGATGTAGCATTTAGCTCCAGTATCCTTCAACCGAGTGGAAGCAAGCTCCAACCACCTTTCAAGTGAACTTCTTATTGTTTCTGAAAATGCCTTGTCTATGCTTTCTCTCCTTGCCTGCATCTCGTCATATTCGGCTCGCGTGAGAGTGATCGTGTAGATTCCACCTTCGGCGAGATTCTTTCCAAATTCCGTGACCTTCTCCTCTTTGCTAAACTCCTTTGTTTCTCCCAAATAGTCTGCGACCCACCGGCCGTTACCCTGATTTACAATTGGTATCATCACTTTTCCGGTAATGTCGCCTCCGAGAATCAATGATTGTGCCTTGTAGAACTTGGCAGCGTTGATGAATTTTCTAAAGCACCTTTCTGACCCATGAATATCAGTAACAAAGAAGATTCTATGTCTGTTGCTCATTGCTTTCCACCAACCTTGAGCTCGTACAAAACGCTCACTCTTGGGTCATCTACTACTGGACTAATCCGGTGCCGCCATCCGTCACCCCTTGAAGCAAGAACGAAGATGCCGCAAACAGTACTTCCAGAATTCTTCACCAAAGAAACCAACCCCGACAAAGTTCTTCCAGAAGTTGCCACATCATCAACTATCAAA
>DAHVAI010000067.1 GCA_027314685.1 Nitrososphaerota archaeon
ATTGATAGATTCGAAGATCTAAAGATAAGCTCAGAGCACAATGCAATCGAAGATCGAATACTCGTAGTGTAAAGAGTCTTGGGGTGCAGCGTAAAATGACAATGCAAGAGTCCAGCATCGAGATAGCATCTGGGGTTCCACGAGAATTTCAGGAAATCCTTACGCCAGAGGCCATAGCTTTCGTTGCTGAGTTAGATCGAAAATTCCACAGGATAAGAAACGAGTTACTAAGTAAACGACACGATAGGCAGAAGCGACTTGATCAAGGGGAGCTGCCAAATTTCCTTAGTGAAACTGTACACATACGAAACGACAAAACTTGGACCGTATCTAACAATCCGCTAGATCTTCAGGATAGGCGTGTCGAAATAACAGGTCCTGCTGCGGATACAAAGATGGTTATCAACGCGTTCAACTCGGGAGCTTCTGTCTACATGGCTGACTTTGAGGATGCACAATCTCCAACTTGGAACAACATAATTCAAGGTCAGATCAACTTGCGCGACGCGATAAGAGGCAGGATCGGTTATCGCGCGATTGACGGAAAGCAATACTCGCTGAATCAAAAGACAGCGGTTTTGATAGTGAGGCCGCGTGGTTTGCACTTGGATGAAAGCCATGTTTTAGTTGACGGTGGGCCAGTTTCCGGTGCGCTTTTCGATTTTGGACTTTTCTTGTATCAGAACGCGGAGGAACTTCTGAGAATAGGCAGTGGACCGTACTTCCATCTCCCAAAGCTGGAAAGCCATCTAGAGGCAAGACTGTGGAACGAGATATTCAACTATTCTGAAGACAAGCTGGCACTCAACAAAGGCACAATTCGCGCAACAGTACTCATCGAGACGATACTCGCTGCCTTCGAAATGGATGAGATTCTCTATGAACTCCGAGATCACTGCGCCGGCTTGAACTGCTGTCGCTGGGACTATATCTTTAGTTTTATCAAGAAATTCAACAGAAATCCCAGATTTGTACTCCCAGACCGAGCGCAGGTAACCATGGACAAATCCTTCCTAGCTGCATATGTTTCGTTGTTTATCAGAACCTGTCACTTGTGCAGAGCGCATGCGATAGGAGGCATGGCGGCGTATATTCCTGTGAAGAATGAAGAAAAAGCAAACAAAATTGCGTTAGAGAATGTAAGGCAGAATAAGCTCCGTGAAGCCAACGCAGGTCATGATGGCACTTGGATCGCTCATCCAGGCCTAGTTTCAATCGCAAAACAAGTCTTTGACGAGTCGATGCCCAAACCAAATCAGATATCAAGCAAGAAACAATATGACAAAATCATTGGACAAAAAGACCTGCTAGACGTGCCCGAAGGAAACATCACTCTTTCAGGATTGAAAACAAACATCAATGTGGGTCTGCGCTATCTAACTGCTTGGCTGGGTGGGAGAGGCGCAGTTCCGATCAACAACTTGATGGAAGACGCAGCAACTGCCGAGATATGTAGGGCTCAGATCTGGCAGATGATTCATCACAAGGCACGACTAGATTATGACGAGCTGGTTGATATGACTCTTTTCCGAGCTAACTTGAGAAGCGAGCTAGCGAAGATAAAGGAAGAGAAGGGACATTCTGCTTCTGATATTGAGCTCGCAACAAAGTTGCTCGAGGATTCTGTTGTATCAAACGATTTCTTTGAGTTTCTAACTCTCCCAGCATATGCTATCCTTGTCAAAGATTTGAAAACAATAGAAACGCGATAGATTTCTCTTATACGTAGATTTCAAATTTAGCATGAGGCGAATCTCTTACAATGATGAGTCTGAATAGGAATCAAGTGAATACCAACGCTTTTCTAGACGAGACGCTTCCAACACTCAAAATTGCCACTTCTCTCGTTAGAGCAAGCCGTTAACATTGCAACTTCTCTAAATTTTCGAACATTGATTGCAAGACTTTAGGCGTGGAAACAATTTTGCAAGTACTCTTTGAAACTAGTAACCTGACCAATCGGCAGCCAACTAGAAAAGGAAAGGTGGACCATCAATTTGAAGATAGGACTGAGTTTTCAGAATCTAGGAAGAAGCAGCTTTCAATTGTTGAAAAGAAACTACGCGTGCACGGGTTCATACACTCAGAAGGAATTCCCTATGCTCTGCGAAAGATAGTCGTAGACCCTCTTTACTTAGAAACTCCCGCAAGACAGTTTCGTATCGCCGGTGTGAATTCTGGCCAAAGAGGCGGGAGAAAGTTCAGCTCAAATGCGTTCTTTGGACGCCGAATGCTCTCCGAATCATATTTTGTCTCAGATTGGGAGAGGTTCAGCAGGTTCATGGGCATGAAGCTTGAACTAATGTTTCGCGCAGCGAACCCGAATCCGCCAAGGCAGTTGAAATTGGCATTCACCCGTTTCATGCATAATTTTGGGTTCCACTGGACGTTGTGTGTTCACACCTCTGGAAACTGACCTGTAGCACAACGTACGGAGATGTCCAAATCAATGTCGTGTACTTGTCCAAACTTGAGTGTTGTCAAACCATCTTGGTCCCGCCAGAGGACACCAGCTAGAAGCTGGCCGGGCTGACCACGAGGCGCCAATTTTTTAAAACGGAACACAGGCAATTTTATTGATTTGATCCTTTTGCCGGGAATCTTCCTTGCAGCAATGGGGATTATTCGGCAGTGGATCTCACACTCTGTCCTATGTTATTTGGAAGATTGATCCCGTCCACATTTAACGCAAGGCGTCGCAGAAAGGCGAATCGAGATAGCTAGATCTCAATCAATTCGTGGCTCAATGTAGTAAGATTCTTGGCCTTTCCTTTCTCGATCACGACATTGTCCTCTATCCTTACCCCAAACTTTCCAGGGAGATATATTCCAGGCTCAACGGTAAACACCATTCCATTCTCCAGATTGTTGGAGTTTCCTTCTTTGATGTACGGTGCTTCATGAACTTCGAGACCCAGACCATGCCCTGTCCTGTGAAAGAAATACTTTCCATATCCTGCTTTCGCAATAATTGATCTTGTCTTTCGGTCTACTTCTTGAGCCGATTTTCCAGAAGCGGATTCCTCTACCCCAGCTGCCTCTGCACTTTTCACAATCTCGTATACTTCCTTCTGTTTCTCATTTGGCTTTCCGAGAACAAAAGCCCTGGTAAAATCTGCATAGTATCCATCCCCATTCGGGCAGCTGGAGTCAACGACAATCATGTCTCCTTTCCGGAGGACTCTCGGACTAATCGTTGAATGAGGAATTGCTGAATTCGGACCAGATTGAATTAGAGGCGGTTCATCAGGTTCAAGTTTTTGGTCATGCATCAGTTTCACAATTTCTAGACCTATTTCTGATTCTGTCTTTCCCTTTCTAATGATTTCAGGAAGGGACTTGTAGACGCGACCCAGTTTCCTCGCGGCATCCTTTGTCGATTTTATCTCTTCTTCCGTCTTGATCAAACGCAGATTGGAAGCTTCGATGCTAATCGGAAGAAATTCGCATGCTCTGAGAACGCTTTTGAATTGCTCAATTTTTCCAAAGGTGATCGTCTCTTCGATGCCAATTCTCCGAGTCTTCGAATTTAGAAATTTCACCGCACTACGTAGTGCTCCTTCATAACCTTCAGTGTCTGTCCAAGAGAAAACTTGATCTGACGAGCTCTTCTTGGCCTTTTCCAAGTCCAGCATAGGAACGACTAGGGCGCTCTTTGTCCCATCTTCGCTCAGTAACCCGCAGGAAAATCTCTCGAACGCTTTTCCAACATAATTGAGAAAATATCTCAAGTTCGGAGGACTGGTAACCGCGACGCAATTGATTTGTTTCGCCTTGAGCCTTTGGGCTAGACTCTGACATCTGTTTTGATGATTCAAATGCTATTGCCGAGGAAAAGAACTATCAGGTCGTTAATATTTCTATTCAGATAACGCTTTGTAGCGGATGCTATCAATAATGTGTCAGGCGCCTGATAGTGAACATTATCGCCATAGCTTGTCATTTTCAAGAAATCATGTCTTAGGAGAATTGACCGATCGATTGGTCAATCAATCAATCAGTCAATCAATTGATTTAGCGATTGGTTAAAAGAACCATTGGCACATCAAAGGCAGGCAGGCTAATGAGACTTGTCTAGTACAAACTGAAACAAAAGTTCTCGTTCATAGAGAGCTGCTTTGGACCGGACTAGGCTGACCGTGGACCCAATTGTAGAAACGAGCTCCAAGAAAGCTCATCATGCAATAATTGCAATGAAACAATTGATGACACGGAATTCTTGCAGTGCTTCCTGAGACCTCTATAGTCGATCGCAAGGGCGAGTGAGCACACAAAGCAAGATTTCAAGATTCAATTTGAACAACGTGTTTGAAGCTCTGTAAGCTCAGAACAGCTAGGATCAATTGTTCTCGCAAATCAGAGCTTTTTCATCTCAAGGAACATGCCTGTTATCGTAGTTTCACTATTGAACGATCTCAGAACAGCTCGAAACACCACGAATGCAAGAATGCAAGGTTGATTTGATCTAATTTTCAAAAAGCATTTGTGTTTGAGAAACGTGATTAGGAATGAAAGACTTGGAAATTCTCGAATATGGTTTATCACTGGACATAGACTATCACTCACTTGCGATAAGAGGAGAAGAGACAATCAAGCTAAGGGACGCAGAAAAAGAGCTAGCGCTGGATGTCTTTGACATCCGTGTTAAGAGTGTTAGTGCGAACGGAAGAGATCTGAGTTATCAACTGGATCACGATTCAAAAAAACTAAAGATTTCTGGTATAAACTGGCATGAACTCACGATAGAGTACGAAACGAGCGTTACCGAAAAGATGCTCTACGGGATCTACAAGTCGCGCTACGGCAAGGATTACTTTGTCACGACGGACTTTGAACCTAACGGCGCAAGGATGCTCTTTCCTTGCGTTGACGACCCATCTTACAAGGCTGTCTTTTCTCTCAAAGTGACGACCCAGAAAGGGCTTCTCGTGAGCACAAACACACGACTAGAAAAGATCGAAGATCTAGGAGACAGATCAAAACACATCTTCGAAAAGACGCCAAGAATGTCCACGTACATCTTCTACCTGGGAATAGGCAGGTTTGAGCAAAAATCGCTAAAGGATAAGAACTTGGAGTTTAGAGTACTCGCAAGGCCCGGTCAGGCAGAAAAAGGCCAGTTCGCACTTGAAAGCGCGGTAAAGTTCCTCAGGACTTATGAAGACTATTACTCTGTTCCGTATCCTCTGGACAAGCTCGATTTGATTGCCCTACCTGAGTATGCTTCGGGCGCGATGGAAAACTGGGGGGCAGTTACTTTCAGAGAAGTCTCACTTCTGATTGACCAGAACAGCAGCGTTGCAAACAAGAGGCTCGTAACCACAAACTTGGGGCACGAACTTGCACACATGTGGTTCGGGGATCTGGTCACGATGCGCTGGTGGAACGATCTCTGGCTGAACGAGAGCTTTGCAACGTTCATGGAATGCAAGATTGCAGACAAGCTATTCCCGGATTGGAACTTCTTTGACGACTTTGTCCAGCAGCAGACCTCGGTCGCGATGCACAACGACTCGATTAAAAGCACTCACCCAATCGACGAGAAGGTGAACGCTCCAGAGGAGATCAGCGAGATCTTCGATGAGATTAGTTACGGCAAGGGCGCAAGCGTACTTCGTATGATCGAAGCTTGGATCGGTGAAGGAGCTTTTCGAAAGGGCGTCTCAAGTTATCTGGATGAGAACAAGTTCAAGAACGCCGAGGGAAGAGACCTTTGGCTAAATCTAGAGAAAGCTTCTGGCCAGCCTGTGAGCAATGTCTTGGAGGCCTGGATTAAAAAGCCCGGTTTTCCTCTAGTGAGAGTCACGTACCAAAACAACAAGCTAAGATTTTCACAAGAGAGATTCCTTCTCGGAGGCAAGTCAGATCAAAAGGATCTGTGGCCTGTCCCAATCAACTTTAGCTTGAATGGGCAAGAGCAAAAAATTCTACTGGCGGATGAAGATCTTGAAATTTCGGTCGATAAAATCCAAAGCCTAAAGGTAAACTCTGGCCAGGTTGGCTTTTACAGGACGCTGTACGACAAGAATCTTTACGGCGTAATTGAAAGACAGTTCCAGGATCTAGATGCACTCGATCGTTGGGGAATAGTTACTGATCTCTTCGAATTCTTGGAAGCAGATCTCGTCGAAAAAGAGCAGTATTTTTTCTTTGTGAAAAGATGTCTTGGCGAAACGCAATACATCGTCGCGGATGCCGTGACCACCGAGCTACAATTCCTCAGGTCGATAGCTCCGGAGAGCACAACGGTAAGGTTACTCCACTTGGATTACCACAAAGCCCAGATGAATCGTCTCGGACTAGACTCGAAACCTGGCGAGAATGACACCGATAAGATATTGAGGGGTCGAGTCGCTTCAGGTCTCGCGCTAGCAGACGAAGCTTTTGCGTCAAGGTTATCTTCAAAGTTCAAAATATATGAAAAATTAGATCCGAACATCCGAACTGCGGCGGGAATTGCCTTCGCCCAGACAAACGGAAAGGACGGATACGACGAGATCATTAGAACTATAAAAAGAATCGACAGCGAGGCAGACGTTGCAAAGCTCTACGCAGGACTCACTTCATTCAAAGATTCCGATCTAGTCAAAAAAGCGCTGGACTTTTGCATAGGTGGCGAGATAAGCAGGGCGGATTCTCTGTACGCGGTCCTAAACGCGGATCAAAATCCCAATGCAAGGGAAGCGACTTGGGACTGGATAAGGAAAAACATTGGAGTATTCCAAGAGCTATTCCATGGCACTCCGTACGTCTGGATGATAATGCAAGAGGCAATCAGCAGGACTGGGATAGGGAGAGAAAACAAGGTAAAGAATGATCTCGAAAAAATGGACGTCCCTGAAGCCCAAAAGGGAATCAAGAAAGGGCTGGAGCTTCTAGAGATTTACTCCAGCCTACGAGCAAGGCTCTAACTCTTAGATCTAAGATTTTTCAGACATCCGGGTCCAAATCTCTTGCGTAGTACCTTCTTTTTATAGTGTTCGTTGGACCCGTGGAAATCTGAGCTTGAATCGTCCTAGCGCCGTCTTTTCTTCGCGGATTGAATCTTCTTGTTGACCGCATTCAACCGCTTCATGTCCTCTTCAAGGTTTGTCTGGTTTCTCCTTATGAGAGTCATTATCACGTTGAAATGCTTCGTCTTTGATCCTCTCTTTATGTACGTGTTCAGGATTTTTCTCTCTTCTCCGGTGAATACATACCCTCTCAAATTAGTTCGCCAATGCAATCAGCAACGAATCCACTGTAATATAAACCATTGGGAGAAAGAATTGTTTTCGTGAGTACCGCTGCAATAATCGCAGTCGCAACAACCTTATCATTCAAGAGTCAGTTAGTCAAGATGGATTGTCGCTGGAAGACGCAACAATACAGTTGCAGGAAGCAATTTCAAATGCCTGCTCAATGAAGCAAGGGCTAAGACTGCAAAAAGGTGATTACGCTATCGCATCTATTACCGTACCCAAGAACTGCGATCTGACAATCTATTCAAAGGATAGAGTGAGAATTCTCTACATTGGGAAACGGAACAGACCTATGTTTATACTAGGCGACAACTCACATCTTCACTTGGAGGAAAAACTCGAGCTCTACTACAATACGAATAACATCCAAGAAGTATCTGCTCTGATGGTTAAGAAGCCTCCAACTGCCAGCTTCCAAGTTTCGGGAACCGTGAAGATTTCGCTATTTTCGTTAAAGCAGTAAACCAAGTCTTCTGATGGCGAAACTACCCTTACATGTCATCATACTTTTCTACTTCGTTGTTAAGTACCACCAAATCAACTCCACATCTCGAGAATATCTCGCGTGAATCCTCTGCCGCGTGGTATCTTTTTTCGCAAACCACCTTCTTTATTCCTGCGGCCACAACGCTCATTGCACAACTTCTGCACGGCTCCATTTTGCAGTAGAGCGTCGCTCCCTGCAGGGATGTTCCAAACTTGGCAGCTTGTATTATCGCGTTTTGTTCCGCATGGATAGTGCGCATGCAATGTTGTCTCACTTGACCATCCTCGTCAATGACCTTCCTCAGCAGGTGGCCGGCCTCGTCGCAATGTGGCATCCCTGGCGGAGAGCCCACGTAACCAGTTGTGAGAATATGTTTTTCCTTCACAATGACACTACCGCTTCTGCCGCGATCGCATGTAGACCTTGATGCGACTGTCCGAGTCAGCTCAATGAAGTACTCATCCCAGCTTGGTCTTACCATAATCTCGATTTGAACATTCGTCCGGTTGCGATTTAAGTTAATGGATAAATAGTGAGTCAGGTCGAAGGAATCAGTGCAATTCATGCACGTATTGAACAGCTCGTCTCTTCAGCTTGGAACTTTCGGAGCAGTTGTACTTCTGGCGGTATTCATCGCAGTATTAGCCGCGGTGCTGGTCTATTTTGTCGTTTGGGCGCTCAGAAGAAAGCCGGTAACCGGATCTGAAGCACTTGTAGGAAAGTCAGGCACCGCCTTGACTGACATGAGATCAGGAACTCCGGGCGAAGTTATGATCGACGGAGTTATCTGGAGAGCTGAAGTAGCAGACGCATCTTTCACAATTTCCAAAAATGAAACTGCAGTTGTGCTTGGCATTTCATCGCTGACTCTCATCGTTGGGAAAGATAAACCTAAGTCGGGCGAGCCAAAGCTGACTTGATATTTTAACCCATAGAATCTTTGACTTGTTCAAAATTGTGCGCGTCCTGAAATTTTGATACTCTCTAGATGTTGTGCTAGCTTCAAAAAGTGAGGCCGTCCCTCTCATGAATCCAGCTTCCCTCTCCGCTCGAATCGAAAATCGAGGAGGCGTCTTCTGAGAGCTACTCTGGGATCAACCATCCCTACCAAGACCGCCGAATTTCTGAACATACATGGCTGATCAAATCAGCTTGCATTCATGAATTTCTGAGCCGTTCGAGCCTTGTTAAAGCGAAACGGCGATAACAGGTATGTTCATTGAATTGAAAAAGCTCTGATATTCCTTTTATCCCGCCCGGCTGAAATCACTTTGGGAAAGATTGGTAATCAGTATAACGTTCAATGTTCCGTTCGCAGATGTTGACATGATGGGCCACGTGAACAATGTGTGTTACTTGCGATATTTTGAGAATGCTAGGACAGAGCATCTGCATTCTATGATAGGCGATTGGAAAAAGAGTAAACTGGGCTTGATACTAGCGCATGCTGAAATTGATTATAGGTCACCAGCTAGTTACAGGGATGAGATCAGAGTGGAGATACGCGTTGCCTCTGTGGGTAACTCAAGCTGGGTTTACGAATATTTGGTCTTGAATCAGAGTGAAAATTTAGTCATCGCGACGGGAAAGACAGTGCAGGTTGCGTATGATTACGGTCTAAGAAAGTCCGTCCCGATACCGGAAGAGTTCAGAGAAAAACTCTTGAAAGAAAAGTCGTCCAGCTGATTTAGCTCAAGCTATCCAATTAGCTAATACTCGAAGTTGGGAAGCTCGAGAGCAAAATTTCCATCGACCATACACTCGTAGTATCTGAACCTGTGGTAGATATCGTACATGATAGCGAAACTGTTTCAGGAGCTGTACTTTGTGATTCAATATTACTGCTTGAAGTCGACTCAGTACTTGTGCTTGAAGGGTAAGAATTGCTTTGAGTGGTGTAGAATCTACGGCCTGGTTAGTCGAAGTATCTGACGAGGTTGACGTTGTGTAGGATGTTTGAACGTTCGTTGTGTTTGAAGACTGCGATTGCTCTCTTGAGCTTCTCTCGCTAGTTGAAGCCGGATGCGAGCTGGTTGTGATTGTCTTACTAGTTTGGCTGTAGGTAAGAATATTCTGGACGCTCTATGTGTTATTGCCGCAGGGATCATGATCATTAAACAAATGCTAAGTGAAGCCACAAAAGTCAGTATTTCCAAGTCAAAACAAAGATTGACTGAAAGCTACAACTCTGACAAAAAGTCTATCTCAACAGTTCTTTCTTCGTTCCAATTCACCCCCATGAGTACTTGGCGATTGACCTCGCTCTCATTTAGAACTGGAAATAATCTGTGATCGTCAGAGATTCTTCGTGCAAAATCCTTAATTTCTTCGTGGGTAGGAGCATACTGCAGTGCGTTCTTCAGGAGGCTGGGATCTTTGTGACCCAAGCTCGTTACTCCCAATCTCTCGGAGATTCTGGGTGCATTTCCACTGATTGAAAACCCCTTGACTTCTAAAAAGTTCGGATTCGCTTTCTTGACTCTTTCGCGGTAAGCCTCG
Source organism: Nitrososphaerota archaeon (assembly GCA_027314685.1). The sequence continues at coordinate 10,228 of DAHVAI010000067.1, forward strand.
GGCTTGATCATGTTTACACCGCGGACGCTCGATATTCTGATCACAGTCCTACAACCAAGATCGTCGAGCATCCCCAATGTCGTGTTCACTAGATCCCAATATTTTGGGTTGATGGGGAAGTACGGGCTCACTGAGGAACAAACTCGAAGGTACGTTTCTTTGTCCGGAGCGGCCATGGTAACATATAGCTGTGTAGGAAGGGTACCTGTTTCTTTCAACTTTCGTACTCTTTCAGGAAATGTTCCATTGGTTACGAGAAATGTAGAGATGTTTCTCTTCCTGAATTCACTAATCAACTCACCCAGTCGTGAGTACATCGTTGGCTCTCCATCATATGAAATAGCTACGTGCTTTGGTTGAGCAGCTTCGACGTGGACATTGATGATATCATCTCGTGCCGCGACAAATTTCTCCACTATCATTTTCGAAGATTCAAACGAACTACTAGCTTCAGGCCTTAGCTCATCACGCAAAGCAAAAGAGTCGTCTGATGCGACAACGATTCCTGAGTTCTTCAAATCATTTAGCGCATCCTTGACTCGCATCCGCGAAACACCACTCTTGTCAGAGAGCTCTGGGACACGCGCGCTTCGAACTTTTGCCAGTGCATAAACAAGCTTCACCATGTTTTCGTAATTGTCGAGACAGTACGGAAGACTCTCTTCGATCAGCGACCTCTGGCTTCGGATAAGTTCTTCTGCTATCAAGGCTGGTTCGTCAGTCTTTTCGAATGCATGTTGCCTCCCTTCCACATCACGCCAGCAAAAGGCACACGCAATATTGCAGCCTCTAAAGGACGTTGACTGGATGCACTGATGGCTCTTTATTCCAAAATCATGTTTGTAGCACTGTCTCCTGCCGCCCGTTCTCAAGCTCTGCTCGGTCCAATAGCAGGGTTTGTAAGCCGCATGCTTGTATTTGCCAATCAGGATTTCTCTTTGAGAGAGGTGCAACTCGACAAACGGCGCTGAATCCTTGATTTATGGGCTTCGTTCATTTCAAGATACGTTCCCGCGCTTTCTATTGTATAAGCCAATCAGAGCTCTGAAAGCAGTTCCAAGGTCTTATCTGAAGTAGCTTAGGTCCATGTCTTGCGTATAACGTGATGCTCTATTGTACCTGTACCTTGATTCCATGATATCTATTAGCATCTCCACGGTATGTTTTCCAATGTTTTCAATCCATAATTGCAAACTTTCAGATCAGAAGCTGCAATATTTGCATCGGCCATTGCTATTGCAATATCTCACTTAGGCCCGGGTACAGAGTCTGGACATTTGGGCGTTAAGGCGCTTTCCTTAACTCTTAGAATTTCTACCCCTTCAGTTAAGGATCATGCGACTCCTTAAAGAAGAGCGGTAGTCTGAGTTGAGTTGAGCGACTTCCAGATAAGAGCTGCTTGCCTTTCGTTTATCATGGGGATTTGAGCAAGCTCTTCGACACTCGCACGCTTGACAGATTCGACTGAACCGAAATGCGCGAGCAGGTTCCTTTTCTTTTTCTCGCCTATTCCGGGAATCTCGTCTAGAATGGATTTGGTGATTCTCTTTGTCCTCAGTTTCTTGTGGTAAGTAATGCCAACCCTGTGGGCTTCGTCACGAATGTGCTGCAATATGTGAAGGGCTTCAGAGTCTTTTGACAGCCTTACTGGCAACACTCGATCAGGTCTGAATACCAACTCTTCTCTTTTGGCAAGCGAAATCGTGGGAATGCCGAAAATCCCGTCCTTACGCATCTGGTTCAAGACCGCGTTTAGATGACCTCTTCCCCCATCTATCACGATCAGATCAGGCTGAGAGTTAGCCCATCTCTTGTCCCCGGCATCCATCAGGTGATGTAATCTTCTGCTTATCATTTCGGCCATCATTGAATAATCGTCGATTCCCTTCACGGTCTTGATCTTGAATTTTCTATACTCGCTCTTTTGAGGAAAACCATCGCCAAAGACCGTCATCGCACCAACAGCTTCGTTGCCTCGGATGTTTGAGATGTCGAAACACTCGATTCGTCTCGGCAGTTTTCCTAGGTTGAGCACTTCTTTGAGATCCTTGAGTGCGCGGAGCCTTTCTCTCTTCCTGACTTCATCTTTGTTTTCCTCCTCCTTGAGCACCAGGGTAGCGTTTTCCTGCGCCAACTTCATGAGTCTGATATTGTCCTTGTTGCTTGAGTAAAGCGTTAGCGAAACGTTGGTGTTTTTCGACGCGTTGCGAATCAGCTCTTGGACCTGATCCATATCACCTGGCTCGTTCGTTATTACTATCTCCTGCGGCAAAGTTCCAGGATTAGTGACCTGAGTGTAATGTTGTATCAGAAACGCCTCTAGTATCTCATTTTCTTCTGAAGCTGGATGAGTTCCATCGAGAAGAAATTTCTCTAGGCCTATTACATTGCCCCCGCGTACCTGGAATACTATTGCTGCGGTCAAATCGCCAGCTCGTGCAATCGTAACGACATCCTTGTCGCGGGTCTGGTTTGGAAATGCAATTCTCTGCTTTAGAGCGGTTGCCTCGAGGGAGCGTATCTCATTTCGAATTTTGGATGCTCGCTCGTACTCTTGCCCTTCAGAGGCCTGCCACATTTCTTGGTACATGACTTTTGAAAGCTGTACGAGCTTTCCGTCTAGGAAGAGCTTGAATTTCCGAACGTTTTGTTCATATTCTTGCTTTGAAACCGCAAAGATGCATGGAGCCTTGCAGATGCCAATGTTATAGTCAATACAGGAACGAAATTTCTTCTTCCAGTCTAGTGGGAGTGAACAGCCGCGAATGGGGAAGATTTTTCTCAGATACTTTACAGTTCTTCTCGCAGCTCTCACGTTGCCATAAGGTCCAAAGTAATCTGATCCATCATCTTCAATTTGTCTCGTTACCGTAACTCGGGGAACCGGCTCGTTTGATATTTTCACAAACGGGTAGCTCTTGTCATCTTTCAGGCGTATGTTGTACCTTGGCTTTTGTCGCTTGATTAGAACGTTTTCAAGAATCAGCGCTTCTATGGGTGAATGAGTGAAAATATAGTCTGCGCTCACTATCTGATCTTTCAAAGCGAGACCCATTGGGTCATCAAGTCTTGGCCGCATGTGGGCAAGAACTCTGTTCTTGATGCTTGTCGCTTTTCCTACGTAGACCGGAATCTGCTTCGAGTTCTTGAGAATGTATACGCCCGGCTTGTCGGGAAGACTCTCAAACTCAGTTTGAAGTTTTGAAAGTACTTCTTGAGGTGATATGTCCGGCAATAGTTTTCTCCATCTTTGTTTCTTCGAAAGTGTTAGCTGCCTTGCCTAGAAGATGCCTTAGGAATTGTCCTGTGTAAGAGTTGTCCACCATCGATACCTCTTCGGGTGTGCCCTCGGCGACAATCGTCCCACCGGCATCTCCACCCTCGGGTCCGAGATCAATGATCCAATCCGAGGTCTTGATCACGTCCAAGTTATGCTCTATGACCACAACGCTGTTGCCGGCGTCTGTTAGCCTCTGTAGGACTGCAAGTAGTTTCTTTATGTCCTCGAAATGAAGGCCAGTTGTGGGCTCATCCAGCAGGTAGAGAGTTCTTCCAGTCGCTCTCTTTGAAAGCTCAGAGGCAAGTTTCACTCGCTGCGCCTCCCCTCCGGATAACGTAGTTGCAGCTTGGCCCAGTTTCACGTAACCCAAACCAACGTCATTAAGAGTCTCTTGCTTTCTTCGTATTCGAGGTATGTTTTCGAAGAATACAAGCGATTCTTCAACCGTCATTTCCAAGACCTCGGAGATGTTCTTGCCCTTGTACTTTACCTCGAGCGTTTCACGGTTGTACCGTTTTCCTTTGCAAACCTCACACGGGACATACACATCTGGCAGGAAGTGCATTTCAAGACGTATAATCCCGTCACCCTCACAGGCCTCGCATCTTCCGCCTTTCACGTTGAAACTGAATCTTCCTGGTTTGTACCCTCTCGCAATAGAGTCTTGGAGTCTTGCAAAGAGATCTCGAATGTCGGTAAAGACACCAACATACGTGGCCGGATTTGAGCGCGGGGTCCTGCCTATGGGAGATTGATCGATTATTATTGCCTTGTCGATGTTTTCCAAACCAGCGATTCCGTCATGCAGCCCCGGTTTTTCCCTTGATTCGTACAATTGTTGAGCTAGCGAGCGATAAAGTATGTCGTTGACCAGAGAGCTCTTCCCAGATCCCGAGACCCCTGTTACGCAAGTGAAAATTCCGAGGGGAAAATTAACATCAATATTCTTGAGGTTGTTTTCTCGTGCACCTTTTACAACGAGCGCGCGAGCAGTCGGCGTTCTCCTTCGTTCAGGAATCGGTATCGTTCTTTTGCCTGAAAGATATTGACCAGTGATCGAATCGGGATTTGCCTCGATCTCTCTTGGCGTACCGGTTGCAACTACAAAACCCCCGTGTACGCCAGCGCCGGGGCCAAGGTCTACGACATAGTCAGATTCAAGTATTGTTTCTTCATCATGTTCTACAACCAATACGGTGTTTCCGATGTCCCTTAACGCCTTTAGAGTTGAAATCAGCTTCTTGTTGTCCCGCTGATGCAATCCTATTGAAGGCTCGTCAAGAATGTAAAGAACTCCTACCAAACTAGAACCGATCTGAGTGGCGAGCTGAATCCTCTGAGCTTCACCGCCGGACAATGAGGCAGCGGCCCTGTCAAGGCTAAGGTAGTCAAGACCAACATTCACCAAGAATGTCAGTCTTGCAGTGATCTCTTTCAAAATCTGGGTTGCGATGATCCTTTCTTTCTCAGTCAAGTCTAGGTTTGAAAAGAATCTAAGCGCATTCTTAATTGAAAGCTTTGAAACGTCGGAGATAGATTTCTCATTGACAGTTACTGCTAGAATTTCCGGTTTGAACCTCTCTCCATTGCAGGAAGGACATTTCTGATTGCTCATGTAGCGCGAGTACCATTCTTTCATGTACTCAGAGGAAGTTTCGCTGTATCTTCTCTCAAGCTGAGGAAGAACGCCCTCCCATTCTTCGCTATGATAACCACCGTGGTGAAACCAGCTACCCTTTTCTCTAGTACCCCAAATCCTGCGATTTTTGCTGGGGTTTGACCCGTGAAGAAGTGTACGGAGCTGGTCTTTCTTCATCTTGCTAACGGGTACATCAAGACTAAAGCCGAAACGTCTGCCTACGCTTTCGAGATGGTGCATAGACCAACTATCATTGTCTCCAATCGTCACAATTGCACCGTCTCTGATTGACTTTGACTTGTCAGGAATAACTAGGTCCTCGTCCATGTTGAGCAAGTAGCCAAGACCGAGACATTGCTTGCACGCTCCAAATGGACTGTTGAAAGAAAACATCCTTGGAGAAAGTTCCTCGAGGGAAAAATCGCAGGTCGGGCACGCCATTGCCTCGCTCAGCACTACTTCCTGTGATTTGTCTTCGTTTACGTCAAATACTATCAAACCCTTTGAAAGATTTAGAGCGGTCTGTATAGAATCAGCCAGCCTCTTTTCGATGCCAGCTCTCACTACCAGTCTGTCGATCACGACTTCAATAGAGTGCTTCTTGTTCTTTTCCAGGCGAATATCGTCATCTTCCAGTTCGCGGACGTTCCTATCTACACGCACTCTCGAGTACCCTTGCTTTTTCACGTTCTTGAATATGTCCTTATGCTCTCCTTTTTGCGCCTTGATCAAAGGGGAGAGGATCTGGATTTTCGTTCCTTCCTTGAACTTTAGAATCTGATCTACCATCTGCTCGACGGTCTGCTTTGCTATCACCTTGTGGCAGTTCGGGCAATGCGGAATACCTATTCTAGCAAACATGAGTCTAAGGTAATCATGAATCTCAGTCACGGTTGCGACGGTCGATCTTGGGTTCTTTGCGGCTGATCTCTGCTCGATTGAGATAGCTGGCGACAGCCCTTCGATGTAGTCTACGTCAGGCTTGTCCATCTGACCCAGAAACTGTCTTGCATATGCTGAGAGTGACTCAATGTATCTTCTCTGTCCCTCGGCATATATCGTGTCAAATGCAAGAGAAGACTTTCCCGACCCAGAAAGGCCAGTTATTACTACAAACTTATCTCTCGGAATTTCCAGGTTGACGTTCTTTAGGTTATGTTGTCTGGCACCTCGGATTATGATTCTGTCTTTGGGTTTCTTTAGAGAATATTCACCGGCAGCAATTTTTTCCAAGGAAGTTACACTCGGAGATAGGCATTTTGAAACTTAACATTTTCCGTTCGACGGGTAAGCGGCGCGGTGAATACCTTGGTTATACCCTAAACTGTTATTCCGAAGACCGATTTTATCGCTAGACCAAAGAGAAACAAGCCAGCGCTTGCTCCGAGCACGATGCCTGCCATTTCGGTAAAATCTTTTACGAAGCTCGATTTCGACATTATGGAGTTGTAGTAACTGATGAAGGCGACGATGAAAATTGCAAGAGTGAGCGAAGTTCCGATGGCAACACTCATGACTTTGGTCAAGAAGTAGGGAGTTGCGAGTACAATGGCGTTGATAAAATATGAAATTCCGGTGAAGGCTGCAGAAACTGAAGCTGAACCCTGAAACCCCTGCTTTGCCTGCGCATATGCGGCAGACGCCATCGCTATGGAGGCTGAAGCTCCTGCAACTATGCCTGCAAGTCCGGTAAGCTCGGTAGATGTGTAAATGCCCAAAGAACCCGCGTGTATTCCGGAAATCTCAACGATCGCATCTGCAAGGCCAAGCACAATGAAAGAAATGTACTTCACCGATGTTCCTTCGGATTGCTTTACGAACTCGTCTTCGTGTTCTTCTTCGTCTTTGAGCATGGAATCAAAATCCTGCCTGTCGGAATCAGGTATGATATGGCTCACAGACTTGTACCTCCTCACAACCTTGTCTTCGTGCTTTTCCAGGTATTTTATTGCGAAGTTGATACCGAACAGAAATCGCAGAAACAAGGTGATGAAAATTGTAACTTTACTTTCTTTCGGCCTTGGCCCTTCGATGTACTTTGACCAGAATTCGTAATGTCTTTTCTCTGCTTCTGATAGTCTTGCAGTTATCTCCTTGATCTTTGGGCTAGTTCTCTTGCTCTCTGAAAGGCGTTTGTAAACAAGAAAGTCTGTATATTCATCAGCCGCTCCTTTCTGAGCCACTTCTGATAAATCATGAGTCTCTGCCAAAAGAAAGATACAACCGACACTTCTTTGCTTGAAGCGTTCATGCTATTGTGGTGCTTTTTAATTATAAAGTTTGATTTATGACGATAGATGGTTCAAGTTTGCATTCCGATTTTCCGTTTGTGTGCCTTCAGGAGCGATTTGATCGAATCTCTGATTCGAGCCGCGGATTCGAATTCAAGGTTGTTTGCTGCAATCTTCATCCGTTCTTCCAGTTCAGATATGAGTTTGGGAAATTCCGGAGATTCCAGTATCATTCGCTCCTTTGACTTTGATATCTCTTCCTCAAGCTCCTGAGTGTCTGCCAAGAGGGCACGAATTTCTTTTCTGACGGTCTCTGGAGTGATTCCGTTTTCAGCGTTGAACTTGAGTTGTATCGCCCTGCGACGATTTGTCTCATCTATTGCCCTATTCATGGAGCCAGTCATTTCGTCAGCGTACATGATCACTTGACCAGCAGAGTTCCTAGCCGCCCTGCCAATTGTCTGGATGAGTGCGACGTCAGACCTAAGGTAGCCTTCCTTGTCCGCGTCGAGGATCGCTACCAGACTCACCTCCGGTAGGTCTAATCCTTCGCGCAGTAAGTTGATCCCTACAAGAACGTCGTATTTGCCCATTCGAAGATCACGCAGTAGCTCGATTCTTTTGAGGGTCTCGACTTCAGAGTGTATGTATCTCACCTTCACCTTGAGATCGGCCAAATATTCAGAGAGATCTTCTGCCATTCTTTTTGTGAGCGTTGTGACCAATACTCTTTCTTTCTTGTCTACGCGCTTTCTTATCTCGCCTATCAAATCATCGACCTGCGACTTTGCTGGGCGAACGAGTATCTCTGGATCTACCAATCCAGTCGGCCTGATTATCTGCTCGACAGTCTGCTCTGACTTGCTTAACTCATAACCACCTGGCGTTGCAGACGTGTATACGACCTGGTTCATCTTTAGGGCGAATTCAGAGAAAAAGAGCGGTCTGTTGTCAAAAGCTGATGGAAGCCTGAAACCATAATTGACAAGATTCTCTTTTCGCGATCTGTCGCCTTCGTACATACCTCGGATCTGAGGAATTGCGATGTGGCTTTCGTCGATGAACGTAAGATAGTCGTTAGGGAAGTAGTCTAGTAGACAGTATGGAGTCTCGCCTTCCTTCCTGTGGGTCATGTACCTTGAATAATTCTCGATGCCAGTGCAGAAACCCGTCTCTCTTAGCATCTCTAGGTCGAACTTTGTTCTCTGCTCTAATCTTTGAGCTTCGACTAGCTTGTTTGCGCTACGCAGTTCTGCCACTCGGAAATCTAATTCATCTTCAATTTCCTTTAGAGTGTCTCTTAGAGTGTCTTTTACGACCGTATACTCTGTGGCGGGATAGATTATTGCTTCGTTTTTCTTCCTGATAGTCTTTCCAGTGAGAACGTCAATTTCTAGTATCTTGTCAACCTCGTCTCCGAAGAACTCGATCTTTGTCACGTTCTCGCTCGCGGTGCATATCTCGAGAGTGTCTCCCTTTACTCTGAACTTGCCCCTTGAAAGCTGAAAGTCGTTCCTCTCGTATCTTATCGCAACGAGCCTCTTGATCAGCTCATCCCTGTCGTAGTTTTGCTTCGGGAGGATACCGATCACGTTCTCGCGAAAATCGTCCGGCGCACCCAAGCCATAGATGCAGCTAACGCTTGCAACAACTATCACATCTCTTCTAGAGACCAATGCTTGCATAGCTCTCTGGCGAAGCGTCTGGAGCTCGTCGTTAATCGAGGTGTCTTTCTCTATGTACAGGTCTTGCTGTGGGACGTAAGCCTCGGGCTGGTAGTAATCGTAGTAACTGACAAAATACTCTACGGCGTTGTTTGGGAAGAACGCTCTAAACTCGCTTGTGAGCTGCGCTGCGAGAGTTTTGTTCGGTGAGATCACTAGAGTTGGTCTTTGGAGGTTCTGGATGACGTGCGCTATGGTGAGGGTCTTACCGGTACCGGTTGCGCCCAGAAGGACCTGGTGCTTCAATCCATTCAGAACGCCTTCGGTGAGCTTCTTGATTGCTTTGGGCTGGTCCCCTTTCGGAGTGTATTCAGTGCTTAGCTGAAAACCCGGACTCTCCAGTTTTTGGGTCAATTGATCCATACTCCTTGAGAGAATAATCAGATCCCAAACGCATAGCGAGTGGGCCCGTATAAGCTTCGAATGACATCCACTCCCCACGGTGAATACCATCTAGTTTCCAAGGAAATATTGCAATTCATCAATTGAAAGATTGTAATATCTGCATCTCCAATTGCTATTGCAAGTAGGTCCCAGGGTCCGGGTCCATGAGTCAGGATACGTGGATCTTTAGGGCGACTCACACTCTCTATTTTTGACGAGAATGCGAGTGCCAGGTCATACCTTAGGGGTAACTTGTTGTTTCCAATACTACCTACGCAGACTTTGGATTTCATAATTTTCACATGCAATAGGCTTGAGTGCGATGCTCAACGCTTGCAGTAATGATTTGGCGTAAGTTGGTTATAAGTTGAGAGCATGAAAATTTCGGCACAAGAGCGATGATTAAGTTCATGCCTCGGGGAGAGAGTTTGAATGCTCGCCTGTCAGAGTTTCAAGTTCTTTTGTCTTTCAAGTAATATGGCCAAGATAATTGCTTCCAACGGGAAGATACGTAAAGATTCGGAACAAGCGTGAGAGTGTCTCTTTGAAAGGCTCATGAGATGTTGTAGTCGTTCCCTGTCCTTCTTGTCATGTAGATACCTTCCAAAATTACTCATTACGCGCCTTGTTTCGATATCAATCATCATTCGAAACGACGGAACTGTTCTGCCCATGCCTTTTCAAGTATGCCGAGAAGATGCTTTAAAGGATTACAGCACTATTACTGTAACAAGAAGAACCGAGAAGGACTGGTTTAAATCATTGATCTAGTCGCTTGCCCCTTCAATGACACAAGACGACAGACTTCGCGCCGAGCTCGAGCACGTTATCGATAGCTCCAGGTTTGTAAGAAACGAAGCCGTGAAGGATTACTATGAGGACATGGGTGGCTTTCAGGCCGAGCCATGGGTGGCCATAAAGCCAAACTCGGAAGAAGAGGTTGTTGCTATAGTGCGTTTTGCCAACGAACGCAAAATCCCGTTGGTTGCGCGAGGGGCTGGTACAAGCGTTACTGGTGCGGTGGTAACGAAGAACGCCATAATCCTGGACATGACCAATTTCAACAGAGTATTCAAAATTGACACGGTAAATTGGTACGTCCACGTTCAGGCAGGCGTGGTTCTTGACGATCTAAACAACGAACTCAAAAAACACGGATTCTTCTTCCCTCCAGATCCGGGGAGCAGTTTTGCCTGCACCGTGGGAGGCGCGATATCTGAAGGTTCAGGCGGAATGAGGTGCGTCAGGTACGGAACTGTCAAAGACTGGGTTCTTTCGGTAAGGCTGATACTGGCATCTGGTGAGGTGGTAAATCTGGGCGAGCCGCTTTACAAGAATCGCGCTGGATATGATCTGCTACATTTGATCGTGGGGAGTGAGGGGACTCTTGGAATAGTAACCGAGGCAAAACTGAAGATAATCCCAATTCCGCAGGTTGCAGTTCAGAGATCACTCGTCTACTTTGATAGTACGGCCAGTGTGGGGAGATCAATCCATGCTCTGAGGGAGTCCAGGATAGTGCCACTCCTGTTTGAATTCATGGACCGAGAGACAATACGACTTGTCAACCAGGATGTTGAGAGCAAGTTTGACGAGGCGGAAGCTGTGCTGCTTTTAGACATAGAGACTCAAGATGCGGGGCGAGTGGAAGAGATTCTTAGGGCAAACGGGGCGACAAAAATCCAGATTGCTCAGAATGAAAAAGAGGCGGAGAGCTTTTACCAAGCACGAGCGATGGCATACTTGTCTATCAAGGGTTCTGCCACGGGAGATCATTCGGAAGACGTTGTCGTGCCTATAGACCGACTCGCTGAATATTTGGGCACGCTAAAAACAATCGCGCAGGAATTTGACCTTAGAATACCCGTCATGGGCCATGTGGGTGACGGCAACCTACATCCAAACATTCTCTACGATAAGAGCAATGAAAATGAAATTGCTAGAGCAAAGATGGCGGTGGAGGAAATTTGCAGGGCCGCGATTAAAATCGGCGGATCGGTTACCGGAGAACATGGCGTTGGCACCCAAAAGGTAAGCCTATTTAGAGAACAGTTGCTAGACCATAACGGGAGTAAAACGTTAGAGTTGATGAAGGGAGTGAAGGAATTATTCGATAAAAATTCTATCATGAACCCAGGAAAGTATGTGGAAGCTGCCTGACACATGACAACTGGCAGCTAAACTCATTCCAAGCTTGGTTTAGAGAAAGAAAAAGATGGAAAGCGTCAGTTACGAGTGAGATCGACTACTCGATCTCCTGTTTCTTTCACTTTCTCGATGAGGTCAGTGACGGTATTCTCCCAGATGAAATTGGTTTCAACGCTCGTGAAACCTGACAGTCTCGCCGAACTAGAGACGATCTCCAAGAAATTCTTTCCGTAATTGAGTCTGTACGCGAATTCGTAGTCTACCTCACCTCCGCTCTTTCCTTCTTCAAGCAATGTGGGCTGCGAAGTGTAAATTACCAGCAGCGGCATTTTTGATTGGCTTGCCTTGAGGGCCTGTTCCACATCTTGCAACGTGGTCCTCGCATTTACCACAACAACCAATCTTTCGTGAGGTGTAGTCTTTTGAGTTATTCCACTAGCAACTGTTCTCTGAAGTGTCTGTGAAGCTGCAACGATCTTGGTGTTAACCTTACTCGAATTATTTGAAAATCTTCCAAACGACATTTTTGGTCCAAGTAACTTATTGGACTTGGAATAGTATATGCCATTCGTATATACGAGAGATATGGTATATACTCTGGCCAGGACGAACGCTGCCTGCTCTAGCAGGAAGACCTACTTCGGGGCTTCGTGCTTTATCCATTCATGAGGTGCGCTTGGATCGGTCCAGATCGATGCAGAGTCCTTCTGTGGAGCAAACGCCTCAAGCATCACCATACCTATTGATCCTGTGTTTTTGATGTAGTGTCTGTCTCCGGGGTCTAAGTACACCATCGTGCCCGCGCTGACGTGACTGGAAATGCCGTTAATTCGAACGTCGCATTCACCTTCCATGATGTAGATGAAACTCTCACTCTTGTGATAGTGCTCTCCACCCTCGGCGCCAGGAGAATACCTGACAGTGTCAGCCTTCAGGTGAGTTGAATTGCAAATCTCCTTTCCAACAAGGAAGGTTCTCCTTCTGCCCGGAACTTTAGAAAGAAAGTATTCTATCTTATCCTGACGGATTATCTTTGCCAACGTCGAACAACATTCGGGCTTGCCTACGGACGTAGATTAGGTTTTTCATTCTCTTTACTTGTTCTGGCAACTTGCCACGCAAATGATAAAAGGAAATGCGAGAGCAAAAGGGCATACAGATCAGACTGAAATGGTTTCTCGTCCACGAGTGTTGTTTTGGCCACTAGGAAACCCAGAACTAGAAACTGCTCAACAAGATGGGAGGGATGCCCTAGAGAATTTGAAGCAAACTGACTTGGACATTGTCTCTGTAGATAAAATGACTTGGTGGGAACCCTCGGAAATACCAGGCCTTGCGAGGAAGGCACCAAAGAAGGACATTGATCTCATTGTGATCTTCTCTGCTACTCATGGAACGGTCAGATGCATAACCGCGATAGGGGAAAGATTCAGAAAAATTCCATTACTTATCTGGTCCATTCCGATTCGGTACTCGCTCGCTACAAGTGGCCTGGGCGCCGAATATTTGCGAGATCGTGGTCATTCAGTTAAGCTGCTTAACAACTCTCCTGGAGATATTGCTGTAAGAGAAGAAATCACCGCAGCCGCGCGCGCGGCTAGATCTTTCAGGCTCTCTAAATCGTTTAGAATAGGTTTGATCGGCAATCTCTCTCCCTTGATGATTTCACTGCCCTACAACCTGACGCTCCTAAAGAGAAAGCTGGGGCCTTTGACACTCAAAATCAGCTTGCCCCGACTAGCGAATACGCTCAAGTCAGTAAAGGACTCTGAAATTTCGGATAAGCTTACCGAGTACAAGAGCAAATACTCGAGCAAAGTAAGCGACCAGACGCTGGCAAACGCTCTGCGATTTCAGCTGGCAATTAGGAAATTCGTTCAAGATTACAAGCTGGATGGAATCGCACTAGAATGCTGGACAAATCTATTTCCGAAATACGGAGTGAATCCGTGTCTTGGCCATCTCGATGACCTCGCTATAGGATGCGAGGGAGACATTGTGAGCCTAGCTGGTTCCTTGATATTAGAGAATATCAACGGTGTAAAACCGTACCTCGCCGATATTCTTGGTGTTGACAAGGAAAAGAATACGATAGAGCTCAGTCATTGTTCTGCGCCTATCTCGCTTGCAGCGGATTCTTCAAAGGTGAGCATTGGTGAAAGAACAGATCCTAGAAGTAAGGGAAAGACTGCATTTGTTAACTTTGACCTAAGGCAGGGACCGGCAACACTGGTCAGATTTTATGGAAAAGGACTGGATAAGATCCACATGACTTGCGGGTATCTGCAATCAAAGGGAGACTATTGGGGTGGAATCAGTTTGGTGGTTGAATCAAAAGGAAATACGAGCGAATTCCTCGATAACGTCTCCGGCAATCACTATCTCTTCGCATACGGAGATATTCGCAAGGAACTTCGAATGTTCGCCGAAATGAAGGGACTTCAAGTAATTGAGAACTAACCCATAACTTCTTTGATGGCCACGGGTCTTCTTTCCTTTGACGACTTGATTGCTGCTTCGATTACAGCTACATTAGCCAGTCCTTCATAGCCATCTACTTCGGGTTTTCTTTTCTCGGATATCGCATGAGCGAAGTCTTCCTGCTCCCTCTGAATCGGATCCGCCTCAGTGTATTCGATCTTTTCACGCGTATCACTGCCTAGTTTCTGCGAAGAGAGGCCAATTTTTTCAACGAGGAATAAGTTCATCTTGGTTCCAAACACGTTGATGTACGTCCCTCTGGGAATTGTGAACACAGCCGCAACAATGGCGTAAGTTCCACTTGCAAACTTTAGTCGTAACAATGCAATGTCATCAATCTCTGCGCTCACTCCCATCTTGTCCAACATAGCATCGACTTCCAAGACGCTCGGATCAAACAGGAAGCGAAGTGAATCAATCATGTGCACGCCGAGATAAGCCAAGGGCCCGCCAGGACTCTCTGATTTGAACCATCGCCACTTGTCGGGAGTGATTCCAAATCCAGAAGGATTCAGGTAATTTGCCTCTCCGAGGATCAGCTTACCAATCTCACCGTCTGTGATCATCTGTTTCATTTTTCTGACAGGTTCCCACCAACGACGATCTTGGCACACGGATAGAACCAGTCCGGATTTTTCAAAGGCGGAGATCATTTTCCTGCATTCTGCAACGCTGTTAGCAAGAGGTTTCTCTATGAGAAGGTGTTTTCCAGTATTTGAAGCTTGAATTGCCATGTCGGGGTGCGTAGTATGAGGAGTGCAGAGAATGACGGCGTCTACGTCCTTTCTCTTCAGGACGTTCTCGTAACTAGTTTCAAAATCGCAGTTGTTTACCAGCGCAAACTTCTTGGCTTTCTCTTGCGTTCTTGTATAACAAGTAGTGAGTTTCAAGAGTTGCGTTTTCCTGAGCGCATTCTCGTGCATCGTTGACCAGTTGCCGAGGCCGACCAAAGCTACGCGAAGAGGCTGCATTGCCCAACACCCTTCCCTTAGTGTACTGTAGTTATTTCTTCCACAGGAAACTTAGTTATCACGTCGTGTCCTGTTTCAGTGACAACGAGCATCTCCTCGATTCTCACACCAAAGTCGAACATCTTCCCATGCTGCGTCTCCAGAGCGAACACCATTCCTTCCTTGATAGGATATGGATATTCGATTGAGTTGATACGAGAAACTAGAGGAAGGTCGTAATGTGACAATCCTTGCCCATGGCCCCACAGATTTGCCGCAGCTTCCTCCTCCTCTTTGTATCCCCAGATTTCCTTTGCAGTAGGAAACTGCTCTGCTATGTCTTTTGTGGTTATTCCGGGTTTAACGCTGTTTATCGCATCATAGAGCCAGTCCAACGCGGCCTTGTAGTAATCCTTCTGCTCGCTTGAGGGTTGTTTGCCTATGCTGTACGTCCTGTAATAACAGGTGTGATAACCGTTCCATGCGATTACGACATCGATGAAGACCAGGTCTCCATAGCCAATGATGCGATCAGTGAAAGTCCTGTTGTTAGGCCATGTATTTGGACCAGAGCTCACGATGATAGTCTCGACAAAGTCGATTCCTCGGTGGGAATAGGCATAGCCGATAAGGTGCGCCATAACCTCATTCTCCGAGATACCGGGACGGAGAATTTTCGTTGCTTCGTAGTGTATTGCATCTGCAATAATTGCCGCTGTCTTCTCAGCCTCGATTTCATCTCGGTTCTTAACGGCGCGCGCCTCATGAATTGCACTAGTTCCGTCAATGAGCTTGATGCCTACTTCTGAGAATGCCGCAATCATGTTGAAATCGACAAAGTCGGTCGCGAGCGGAAGGTCTGCTACGCCGTGTCCCTTCATCTCCTGTTTTACATCGTTCGCGAATTTGAGGGCTTGATGCTTCGTACCTGCGCCGGAGGCTCCTTTGATCCATGTTCCATACGAATAGCGAATGTTGTCCTTCTTGATCCAAGGATTATTCCTGATCGCATGGTATCTGTTATCGCCCTGTTCGTAAAGCAGGACATCGCCGTCATTTGTAGTGAGACCGTAACGCAGCCCCGGCTTGTCCCTCGTCCACGGTGGGCCTCGTGTTCCTGTTGTGTACCTTATGTTTTCTTCATACATCGCAAGGAAAGCGCCAAAGCCGTTTTGTTTGAAATTGCGCAGCGCTCGCTCTTGCCTGTATTTCCTAACCCTATCCCAGTTGATTCGCTCCTCTGAATCAGTACCGACTATTCCGAATGACAAATGGTTCTCGAAATCTTCGCGCTTAAAATCTCCACTTAAGCATTCCCAAATGAAGACTAGGTATCCACTGTTGCAAATGGAGAAACGCAAACTTTGTAATCATCCAAGATTGACCAAAGGAGACTATGCCTGAGATGGTAATAGAACGCGATCTTGCATTGCAGATGGACGATGGGGTATCACTACTTGCAGACGTTTTCAGGCCGGATTCCATAGGCAAGTTTCCAGTGATCATTACGATGGGTCCTTACGGTAAGAATCTACGATATCAGGATGGATATGCTTCTCAATGGAAATGGCTCGTTGAAAGACACCCGGAAATTTTGAATGGTTCTACCTGCTCTCACATGGCGTGGGAGACAGTAGATCCTGAGCGATGGGTACCAAGAGGATACGCGATAGTCCGTGTAGATTCGCGTGGAGCTGGAAGGTCTCCAGGAATACTAGACCCTTATTCTCCAAGAGAAACGCAAGACTTCTACCACTGCATCGAGTGGGCCGCAGAGCAACCATGGAGTACAGGCAAGGTAGGGCTATGCGGTATCTCGTATTACGCAATAAACCAATGGTCTGTTGCAG
>DAHVAI010000068.1 GCA_027314685.1 Nitrososphaerota archaeon
AACTCTGTCTCTCGCCAAGACCAGACGCCTCTTCCGGATGTCCCAAATTGCGATGGCAAACATGCCGTCCAGCATACCAAATATCGAGGTCCCGTATTGCTCAAAGCCATGCAGGATTACCTCGGTATCCGTTCTTGTGCGGAACTTGTGTCCTGACTTTTCGAGCACCTGGCTAAGCTCGATGAAGTTGTAAATCTCGCCGTTGAATACGATGACGAGGTTTTCATCCTCATTGAAAATTGGCTGATGACCATGTTCAAGGTCAATTATGCTCAGTCGGTTTGAGAAGAGTGCTACGCCCTCATCGACATATTCGCCATAATCGTCAGGGCCGCGGTGTTTGATGAGCGAGGACATCTTCCTGATAAGATCAGAGGTCGCCTCGGAGCCGAGACAACCACCTATTCCACACAAATTCAATAAGTTGGCGACTTTCCCATATATTGAGTTTTAGAAAACCGAGAAAGTTTTTTCTAGCCTCTCATGACAACGAAGTTGGACCTCGGCTTGCATTTACTCTTTATGCGCGTTGTTTTCAAATAACTAGCGCCGCTCGTTGGAATTACTATTTGGTGAAGTGCAGTGGGTCAAGATGCTGATTCAAAGAATGGCGATTTCGTTGTCACGCCGTGGAGCGTGGAAGGCGATGTCGATTACGACAAGCTGATTGAAAAATTCGGAACATCGAAGATCACTCCTGAGATTCTGGAGAGGTTCAAGACACTGACTGGAGAGGTTCATCTCTTCTTGAGGAGGAGTGTTTTCTACTCTCACAGGGACCTTGATTGGATTCTCGCGCGTTACGAAGCAGGTGAAAAGTTCTTTCTTTACACAGGACGCGGCCCTTCTGGCGGCGTTCACCTTGGTCATCTTATCCCTTGGATTTTCACGAAGTACCTCCAAGAGAAGTTTAACGCTGAGCTATACTTCCAGATGACTGATGACGAAAAGTACTACAACTCCGACAAACTAACGTTGGAACAGACAAAGCAGTTCGCACGGGATAACGCGTTGGATCTCATTGCGCTAGGGTTTGATCCAGCAAAGACATTTGTGTTCACGGACATGGGTTACACAAAGACACTCTACTCAATCGCTGCAAAAGTGGCAAAGCATACCACATTCAGCACCGCAAAGGCAGTGTTTGGTTTTGAAAACAGTACGGACATTGGAATGGTGTTCTTCCCCGCATTGCAAGCGGCGCCGTGTTTTCTGCCTTCAGTAATAAAAGGTCACAACATACCTTGCCTCATACCTGCGGCTATCGACCAGGACCCGTACTGGAGGGGAATAGCGAGAGAAGTCGCACCAAAATTAGGATTTTACAAGCCAGCTCAGATCCATTCCAAGTTCATTCCGGGTCTAGGACAAGGTGGAAAGATGAGCGCAAGCCAGCCCGAGACGGCTATCTTCACCACAGATTCGCCAAAGGCAGTCGAGAAAAAGATACTTTCGTCATTCACTGGTGGTAGGGCAACAGTGGAGGAACAAAGAAGGCTTGGCGGTCAGCCTGAAATTTGTCCTGTCTACCACTATTACTATTTCATGTTCGAAGAAGACGAACAAAAGCTACTTAACATCCACGACGAATGCAAATCCGGCCGACTGTTATGCGGCGATTGCAAAGCAATGCTCGCTCCGCGCGTCAAGAGGTACATCGAGCAGCATCAAGCCAGACGCGAAAGAGCAAAGGGAATGCTGGACGAATTTATCATCGAGGATATTGAAGGCGGCCTCAAGAAAGTGAACGAAAAATGAGCACACCTCTGCACCCAATTGAAAAAACGATTCTTAGCTCTCTTGCAAGTCTGGGAGACAAAGGTATCGAGATTGGCGAGCTTTCTTCGAAAAGCGGACTCTCAATCGATCAGGTGAGAAGAGGAATAGAGTGGCTGAAAGCAAAGCAGTTTATTCTGGTCAAAGAGGTAGAAACTGAGAGTTACTCACTCGGAGCGGAAGGAAAGTCGGTTGCAGCTAGCGGTTTGCCGGAAAGGAGGCTAGTAGATCTAGTCAATAAATCCGGAAGTTGCACACTCTCTGTGGCTTCGCAACTCTTGGGTGCAGAATTTTCTGGAGCGCTAGGCAGGGCGCGCAAGAACAATTGGGTGAGGGTGGATGGAAACAAGATTCAGATTTCTGGCTTGGCAGAGAGGACAAAGCAAGAGCTTCTGATCGAACGTCTAGCCAAGCAGGGCTCTGTACCTTTGGAGTCGCTTACGAAGGAAGATTTGGATGCAGTAGGGGAACTCAAAAGCTGGCACGGGGGCTTTGTCCAAAGAAATGAATCAAAGAGCGTCGAGGTCGTGATTACGGACGCGGGAAAGAATGCCGCATCGTCTTCAATTATCGAAGAAATCGACTTGATAACTCCTGCAATACTCCAAAACGGGGATTGGAAGAACAAACCGCTGCGAGCTTTGGACGTTACTTCGCCTTCACCCAAAGTATTTCCGGGGAGAAGGCATCCAATGAGACTCTTCATGGATGAGGTTAGAGAAGCATTTGTATCCCTGGGTTTCGAGGAAATTTTCGGCCCGATGGCCCAGAGCGCGCTCTGGAACTTTGATGCGCTCTTCATCCCGCAGCAACATTCAGCTAGGGAGATGCAGGACACCTTTTATTTGGCTGGTCTGAAGGCAAGACTTGATGATTTCCGCAACCAGATCAAGGATATAAAGAACGTACACGAAACCGGCTCCAATACTGGATCGCTTGGTTGGCAGTATCACTGGAAGGAGGAAGAAGCGGCTAGAGTGGTACTTAGGACGCATACCACGGCCGTTACAATTTCTTATCTTGCAAAGTATAAACCTTCGGAAGCCAAGGTCTTTTCAGTCGGGCGGGTTTTTAGAAACGAAAAGCCAAGCTACAAGAATAATCCAGAGTTTATGCAGATTGAGGGCGTGATGGTGGGGGAGAAGCTCAATATGAGGAACCTGATTTACACCCTCTCGAAGTTCTATTCCAAACTAGGCTTCAACGCGATCAAGTTTTGGCCGACATATTTCCCTTACACCGAGCCTTCTCTTCAGACGATGGCTTGGAGGAAGGATAGCAACAAGTGGATCGAGCTGGGAGGA
>DAHVAI010000074.1 GCA_027314685.1 Nitrososphaerota archaeon
GTTGAGGGCAATCGATACTTCTGTCTTCCAGTTCTGCAGAGTCCAAGAAGAGTTTCGAAAAGAGTTGAAGCACAGAATACCAATTATACTGATATTCGCAGCAAGAAGTTGGTTATACCAGATGTTAGAACCTGGTTCCCAAAATATAGGTTCACGGTCCCAGCGGATTCCGTATTGGTTGCTTAGACTATTCCAAAATGCCTGCGGGATCTGACTCTTGAGTGCTTGGTTCACACCAATGATTGTATAGTTCACATTCGGGATACTCGTTTGAGTTGCCGCCGCTGCGTCCAGGGGTATACCCACAGACAAATGCGAACCATAAAGTGGTGATGAGTTGAAAGTCGAAAAAGCAACAATAAGAGTCACAAAAATTGCCAGGATAGCTCGCAACCTAGCAAGTATTCGTCGTCTTGACAATGGCCAGCTTGACCGTGCATAGTATTCTCGAAAGAAGATTAGTCTCTTGCGAATTTCCTGTACGTACCTAAGGTATGTTTTCACCACCGCTCCTCTGCGAAAGTATTCTTGGCCATTATCAAAACAAGAAGACGTATCTTTTGCTTAAGAACTATCAAAGTTCACCGGTGGTCAATCTGCTTCCGACTTATGCCAATTTTCCGGCCTCATTTTTAATACTCCACAGTTAGATGGAGCACGAAATTCGACTGAAAAACCAGGATTTTGTCTAATTTGCACGGCGGAGTATCCGGAATCACACAGACCAAGATAGAAACTGAAAGATTATTCGTTGATGTACCCTATGACTAGTTTCTTGTCCGCTTCTTCTTCGAAAAGGAATATCAAGACTCATGTTCCAAAAAGTAGCAAGAAGAATCATCTTGGGAGACCAACCTCCTACGATCCCGAAGTTTACAAACAGAATCGAAACTCGGTCGAGAGAATCTTTGGGTGAATGAGAGAAGGGTTTCGAACATTGGAAGTGAGGCACGAGAGGTTCTCATCCACGTTCTTTGGATCGATTCAAATAGCCTGTTCATCATGCGCTTGAAGGTTTTCGGATGATTACTGATTACTGAAATCGCTTTTATCATAATAAGTCGGGCCCGCGAGCTCATAGTTTGCGAACGAGGAAACAACAGCAATATTCAAGAGGATAGTTGATTTCAACATGTTAATCTTGTGACCAATTTGTTTAGTATGACTTACGCTTTCAAAGCAGGGCTTATCATTCTAAGTCATCCATCCGCGATACCAAAGATTCTCGGAGGATTCGCAGTGTCTGCGAATTATGTTGATACTTTGAGAAGAAAGAAGTGGGACTTGACCCGCAAATCAATCAAACATGTATACGGCTATGACATCTGTCTCAATCCTAACGATCATGAGGTTTCCCCGTCAATCGGCGCTACAGGTTGGTATGAACCACACATAACTGAACTCTTTCGAAAGTTGGTTAAAAGAGGTATGACCGTCGTCGACATAGGAGCTAACATTGGTTGGTACACGCTAATGGCAGCAAAATTGGTTGGACCAACGGGAATCATTATGGCATATGAGCCTGAACCGGTTAACTTTGCCATACTCGATAGATCCATTGCTCTGAATGGTTTCTCGAACGTAAAACTAATGAGAAAGTGCGTTTCTGATGCGGACGGCGAATGTATTCTATATCTGAGTGAAGAGAATCCTGGAGGACATTCAACTATTCAAAAGGTAGGTGTTCAAGCTATTAAGGTTGAATCAGTGACCCTAGACTCTGCCCTCTGTGACATCGACCAGATTGATGTTATGAAGATAGACATTGAGGGAGGCGAGTCGTCAGCATTGACTGGCGCAACCAAAACGTTGGAGAAAACCAATCATTTGATTATTGAATGGAACAGATCGTCGTGGGAAAGATCTGAGAGTCTTATAGACGATCTGTTCGCAAATTTCAAAGTGTTCGAGTTGAGACAATCGCCCTATATCACAAAAGAGATATCCAGAAGGAAGCTGATGGATGTCTCAAGATCCAATCTGTACTTACGTAGACAGCTTGGTCATTGAAAAAGTGTGAAACCAACTTTTTTCCCCGGACTCAATTTCAAGGTGGCCTCGTTTTCTAGACAACGACCCGTTGTACAAAAATCAAATCGACGCACAAAGTCTCTCAATGGCAATGAAACAGAAATCAATGTTGACCAATAAAACGAGATTTATGGCCTCTAATGCAGTTTATCTATCTGAACGCCACCTTTGGAAACCTCGGTGTAAGGCTTCTATCGGCTGATATCGGTCGCTTGCCTGAATTTCGGCATAAATATTTTTGAGTAGGGAGTTCGAGGTGAACTTGGATGGGAAACACTGCGGAATCTCATAAGAATGATCAATCTCTTTCGGTCCTTTCTGCTTCTCTTGTAAAGCTTAGTGAGAATTGGTTCCAGATATCAATTGCAGTAATAGCCGTGTCTGCACTTGCGATTTTTTTCCAGGATATCTACATCATTGGCTCAGAGGCCATTGGTAGTGATTCTTATAATTTTGTTTTATTGATCCCCTTACTTTCTGCTTATTTGATCTATCAAAAGCGAAAATTTCTAGCAGCAGTTGTGTCGATCAACGAAGGCTATCGTCATTCGCGTCCAAACTTGGCTGTTGGAATCTCTGCACTTTTGGTATCTCTAATTCTGTATTTCTATGGTTCAGGTACTACGTTCGCGACCGATTATCAGTTACTAGCTCTTCTGATTTTTCTTGGAGCTGCAATTCTACTGTTGTTCAACAGAAAAACACTTTGGTTGTTAGCTGCTCCTCTCCTACTCTTCGTAGCTGCATTACCATCAGTTAATGAATTTGGATTGAGCTTCTGGCTCGAAATGTCTTGGGCCAGTGTTCTACCGGCTCATTGGGTGTTAGTTCATCTGATTGGTCTTAACGTTGCAATAACTCTTCCTACGGCGAACATTCCAACACTTGTTCTAAGGACGGCCAGCGGTGCTACCTATTCATTTGGCGTAGCTGTTGCCAGTTCCGGAATATATTCCGTTGTTGGTTTCACTCTCTTCGCTGCATTTTTGGGATACATTTCTCGTGGAAGCTTTCTGAAAAAGATAGCACTATTTCTTCTGGCTTATCCTCTGCTCCTCTTGATAAACATTCTAAGAGAAATCGTCTTAGTGTCAGTTGCGGATGCATGGGGGATAATTGCTTTCAATGCTTTTCATGCAACCTCCGGAATCGTCCTTGTGTTTATCGTTACTCTCGTCGTCCTCATGGTTGGTGAAAGAGTGTTCAAACTCGAATTCTTTCAGACTAATTCTGAGCAGAAATCTTGTTCTTTTTGCGTTCAAGAAAAGAACATAGGGCATAGTTTCTGTATGAACTGTGGAAAGTTCTTGCAAAGTACGAAAAAGAGGTTCACTTCAGTCGATGCCCTTGCAATTGCATCACTGTTAATCATTACGTTGATATTCTTGCTAAATCTCATTCCTGTGATCGCTATCGCGACTGCTCCGACAAGCTTACCTATCAAAACTGTATCGGGTGCCAACGCCGACGCTTTTTTACCTCAAATCCCAGGGTGGAATCTATCTTTCGTCTATAGAGATGCTTATGTTCAGGAAGCATTGGACCAAGACGCGGCCCTCGTTTACACTTATACACAACAGACGACGAGTACTGCAAATCCTACGACCATCTTTGTTATCGTACAGGTTCAAGCTGGATCACATACGCCAGAGACTTCACTCATAGTTCATCCTTTAAGCGTTGGCGCTAATATAGGAGTTAAAGTTCTATCTAGCCAGAACATAATGATCATGAATCAGCCGTACTTGGTTGGGACATTTTTCGCCTATCAACAATATAATACAACTGCGGCCTACATTTATTGGACAAGTAGAGCGGTATTTAATTTTGGATCATATTCGGATTTTCGCAATATCGAGTTTAGTCTCTGGCAGCAGTCAAGTTCACTCGCAGCTTCAGGAGCAATCCCTAACGCTTCTGATTTCGCGGGGGTCGAACGAGTTTTTCTCCCTTTGGCTCATTCTATAGCTGCTTATTGGAGGCCGCTTTCATCTAATTCTGTTATACTCGAAGTATTTCAGGAGTGGAGTGTTCCCTTCATGATAGCAGCAGTTCTTCCTGCTGTGATATTTGAAGGAGAGAGCTCTGTTCGGCATCATCGGGATCGCAGCGAGAGCGAGAAGAAGTTTAGAAGAACACTTGCGATTCAAGATAGACTT
Source organism: Nitrososphaerota archaeon (assembly GCA_027314685.1). The sequence continues at coordinate 4,191 of DAHVAI010000074.1, forward strand.
CTCTTAGAAACGTTGAATGCTTCTACAAACGAAAGCTGGCCAGGAATAAGGAGAAGAGTTGG
>DAHVAI010000077.1 GCA_027314685.1 Nitrososphaerota archaeon
AGTTTGTCTACGATCGAAATTGTCAGCGAGAGAGAAAACGCCCTTCTTGCTAGAAAGGAGTATCTGCTTAATTTCATAGGCGGCAGCGGGCTTGTTACAAGACAGGCTGCCGCAGAAGCTATTGCAACCAAACTAGGAGTCGACAAGACTCTTGTCAAGTTAATATCATTGGAGGGCAAATTTGGAATGAGGGATTTTAAGGCAAGAGCTTTTGTTTATAGAAAAGCAGATGAAATGAAGCGACAACTACCAAAATACATGTTTCTTAGAGAACTCTCGAAAGAAGATCGGAAAAAGGCAAGAGAAGCCTCCAAACAGCAACCTGCGGCGCAAACAGCAGCAGAGACTGGAAAGAAGTAAAAGTGAATGATTTTGGCACAACAAGCACCAGCTGAAGCTCAACCACAGGCAAAACAAGCTGCGCCTGCAAAGAAAAAGGAAAGAAAGGAGAGCCCGGTCTACAAATTCTATAAAGTAAAGCAGGATAAAGTGGAAAGGCTACGCAAGGAATGCCCGAGATGTGGTAGAGGCGTATTCTTGGGCGAGCACAAAGACAGGATGACTTGTGGCAAATGTGGTTATACAAGTTTTAAGAAAAAGTAACCTATTCAGTAATGTCTTTCCTTATAGCGTTCATTACGTTCGGAGCTATGAACGCCTGAAACGGCGCTCGATACCTAAATGAAATGCTGTCCTTTAGCGCAGTGGTGCTTTGAGCAACGCTTCGATAGCCTTCAACAAAAGAATTTATCATCTTTCGTGCTCTGTCTTCCTTCATTGTGAAACGAGCTGAATAGTAAACGAATTCCGCAACATCCCAAGTCTTGTTACCATCTGGCTGTGCCTGCTCGAGATCAACGAAGTAAATTTTGTTATCCGATAACAACGCGTTGCTCGGTTTGGTGTCGCCCATACAGTAGCCATGATTGTGCATCTTAGCTAGTTCTCTTCCAAACAAATCAAATGAGGACGTGTCATCACTTTCGCCGTTTAGGTATCTTGCTTCCAATTTTGATAGATCCTTTCCATCGATGAATTTTGTTACCAGTATCTTCTGGTCAAGAAAGACCGACATTACCTCTGGTGCATACAGACCCATTTTCTTCAACGCAGCGATTGCTCGATACTCTCTAAACATGCGTTCTATAGGATTCATCGTAAAGTTGGCGTTCTTGAGTGACCAGAGATTTAGAACCCCCCACTTCATAGCTGATATGTCATGATACCGCTTTGCAGCAAATTTTAGTGTTTTTTCATCTGTCCTGAGAGTGTAGATTGTAGTTGAAGTATACAGTTCCCCCAACGATATTCGAGACACAATGCAATTCGGATCATCCATTCCAGTAAGAATCCTCAAGTCTGTCAGCCAATCATGGGATGTTGCGAACAACTTTCCCACGGGTACTATCCATAAATTCTTGGGATTCGTGATGTATTCAGGGAGCTTTCCAACCCTTTTTGACCTGGATATCTTGGAGAGTACCTCTTTGCCAACAACATTTGGCTTTACTCTCCCTGCATATCCATGAACTGCATACTGTCTGAGGCTCTTGTTAGTGTATGATGCCGCAACTCCAATTCTCGAAAATAGTCCGGAATGGATCTCTTTGACTGAGATGCTAACTGTCTCGTCCTTTTTCCTAAATTGCACTTTACCCTCGGCATCGAGCATCTCTGCAGCAGCCCTAAAACCTTGAAGAGATTGATCCAAGTTTTCGAGTAGCAACTTGTCTCCATAGGTCTTGGAATAGCTGTATACAACGGGTGGATAAATCGCTGCCCGTTTGCGCAGTTTTTCAAAAAGAAAGTACGAAAGAGGAAAGACAATCTCGGAAACAAATTCACCATATTCTGCACATGCATCAGCTATACCCTCAAGTATCACCTTCTTCTTGAATGCGACTTCGTAGTCTGAAATGTACGAAGCGCCATGAATCGGATAATAAG
>DAHVAI010000079.1 GCA_027314685.1 Nitrososphaerota archaeon
AGTCTCTTACTGAAAAGGTGCCTAACGGCTGATTGGGCGGTCTCGAAATGCACATTGCTCGACAGTATACAAAGACACAATTCACTCCAGAGAATCGGTTCGCTAAGTGTCTGCCATCCCGTCTGTTCATTGTATCGCGTAGAGAAGTGGCGATATCTTCGGATAATCTCTTGCGGCATCCGCCTTGGGAGCTCGCTACGACCGTGATTAGAGTACAGATCGCGAGTGATTTCGGGTCCTTCCCTAGCCGTCATCTTCCTTGCTTCTCCTCCACGCCAACTTCGCGCCACTCCCTGCATCCAGTAAAAGCGTCCTTTGAACCGCTATTAGATGCCATCTAGAATCTTCCTTCCTACGAATTCAAGCAGAAAATCGCGGAGAGTATCTCTTCTAACCATGTCTTGAAGCTGTTCGGAAAAATCCCCATAGAAGAGTAAGTTGTGGAGCAAAGCTTTCCCCAACTTTGGTCTGATGGAACGCTGACATACATCGCAACTACAATTCACCAGGTCGATGTGTGAAAGCTCTCGGTAACTGAACGTCCCTCTTTCAACGAACTGTTCAGTCCAATCAAGGCTGTCGAACGAGTCTGCTCCACAGTAAACATACAATGCCATTGACACCGGATGTCCGCACCCGAGGATGTGAAGAAAGACTTCTCCGTTTGACCTCAAAATCTCCCTCAGCTTGAGGATGGTCTTCGCGCGTTGAATGAGGGTAGAGCCACAATCTCGTTCAGGTACTCCAACGAACCTCATATCCTTGTGGGCAGATTTCGTCAGACTCTTGGCAACGTAGAGCAGTTGGCTGGGATTAAAGCCATGAATGACTGAAATGCACTGGCTTGAGGTGGCTATCCGACGCGAAAGGCGAATGCCCTCCATGGTAGCTTTGGCGTAGTTGACGTTCTTGATTTTCCCTTGGGGATAGGAATCAAACGCAAAGTAGACATCTGATTCGAGATTCTGGACTATTCGCTGATACTTGCTGAAGGACCATTTCTTGTCCTCCAAGCGGGTCGATTCGAAAATGCCACTGTCCAGCATTATCCAGGAGTTTCCCTTGTGATATTCCTTCAGTTTCTTGAGCCGTGCCAAGGCCTTTGGATCAGGGTCTTCAGGAAAGTCGTATGCGGAAACCAGTATCCTTGGGTAGACCCTTGTCACCATGCTAGTAAGGTCGGGCAGCCTGAAATTGTGCTGGGTCCCCGATATCGCTGGGAAGTAGGTAGGGGTGGTTAACAGCTTGCTTCCGCTCGAAAGCTGCAGCAGTCGTGCGGCCTTCACGGACTCTTCCAGCTTCGTGATGCTGATCAAACTGGCTATTTCCCCGCATACCTTGGATCGATAAGGTCGCCTTCTTTCCTAGTCCATCTTCGCACGATGGTTGTTGTGATCCCGCCGCGATTATTCACTTGGACCTCTATGGACGCCCACCGTGGGTTAACGGCTCTTACGAAATCGTCCAGAATCTGATTAGTAATCTCTTCATGAAGTATCTCAACGTTCCGATAAGTGACGAAGTACATCTTGAGAGACTTGAGTTCGACCAATTTTCGGTCAGGCTCATATGCCAGATTCACAGTGTAGAAGTCTGGTAGCCTAGTAACAGGACAAACG
>DAHVAI010000080.1 GCA_027314685.1 Nitrososphaerota archaeon
ATTGAGGACAAGGAAGTCATCTCAGAACTTCTATTGGATTGTTCGGGGTACGAATCTTTCATCAGGAATGGTGGCGCTACGCTTCCCGGAGCGCAATATCTTGTGTACGGAAACTGGTTTGAGAAATCAACAGTCGAAGTCTACATCGATCCAAAGACGGCGCCAGGCTTTTTCAAGTGGGTAATCCCAATTTCGTCTGATGTGGCAAAAATTGGCGTTGCAGGCGCCGGTATCAATACGTTCGAAGTAATGGATGCATTTGTAAAGGAAAAGAACGCAGTTCCCTTCCGCAAAACTGCCGCCCCGGTGGTTGCGACCGGAACGATCAAGAAGTTTGTCGATGGCAGGATAGCTCGGGTAGGCGACGCTGCTGGACAGGCAAAGCCGACGAGCGGAGGCGGCATCTTCACAGGTGGCTACGGGGGAATGTTAGCTGGGAGGGCGGCAGTCAAAGCGATAAAGACCAAGAGTCCAGAAGAGTTGAAAGATTACGAGGCGAGGTGGAAAGAGAAGTTCGCAGATGAGTTTCGGATGCAACTATACGCAAGAAACATCTTTGCGAAGCTTAGCGCGAAGCAGCTTGATCAGTTGATGGCTATGGTTGCCTCTTCTGACGTGCCCAAGAGGATTTCAGAGGAAGGTGATTTCGACAGGCACTCGATCGCAATAGTCAGAGCGATGGGTCTGTCGAACCTCGTTTCGGTACTGGGACTCGTACTATTGAGTGAATTGAAGGATATCATAAAGGGTTAACGCAATGTTCGTGAGGCAGGTACTTGCTTGGTTCGACCAGATATTCATGACATCGAGTTCTCTTTTTTTCCTCATCAACCCTTTCCTTTCGCACTCAGTCGGCACTCTTTTCGGCAACTATGCGCCCTAATCTTATTCTGTCAGCTGTAAGGCAACTGGAGCGACAGCTCGATGCACTCCTTTGCGGTTCTGTGACCGCAAGTCTCGAAATGGCACAAAACCTCATTATGCTTTCTCTCAAACAAGATGATCAGGAAAGTTCGGTTTGCGCTGTTTGTGAAATTAATTCCAGGAGGGGCTTCGAAGGTGGATTACTTCGAACGAAAAGCATATTACGAATATTTTTGGTATTTGATTCTCTTAACATGTCCGCAGAAAGACAGATTCAACTTCCTATTTGCTCGTCTTGTAACAGGCCAATCATGCCTGGAGAGCGAGCAGTAAAGTTCTACTGCCCAAACTGCGGCGAAGTGCTCATCTGGAGGAACGAGAAATGCAGACGCTTTTCCAGGCCCTACAGATGTGTCAATTGCAGTTACGAGGGCCCGTAGCACCGATTGTTTCGGGAGTCGTAAGGGAATGGCAAACCTTTTAGTGCGAATAAAGATCATGCCGAAAGATGCAGAAACAAAACCAGATCAGATAAAACAAGACATCTTGAAGCTCAACCCCAAACTCAAAATCAGGGATTCGACTGAAGAACCAATTGCATTCGGACTGGTTGCTCTAATTGCCGATTTCGTAACAGATGACGTGGCAGGTGCAATGGAAGAAATCGAAAAATCCATCCGCTTGTCCGAGCTGGTGGGAGAATTCGACGTAATCGGCACAAGCAGGATATCTGCAACGGTCAGAAAGTAGTCGCTCGAAAACCAAAACGAGAAATATCCCCTTTACCTCACTATATTGTATCGTTAAGATTTGCCAACCCAGCGTAAACTTGTGGCAATCCAGCTCAGAGTTGCTGAAGCTAGGATGCGGGATGTTGGCAAGGCAAGAGCCAAACTCGACCCAGCTTCAATGAAGGAACTGAGGATCTCGAATGGAGATGTTGTCGAGATCATAGGCAAAAAAGCCACCGTGGCGGTTGTTGATTCTGCAGATGTTGCTGATGAAACGCTTAGCATCATTAGGATTGATGGACAAACGAGGAAAAATGCTGACGTAACTTTGAATGAGTTCGCAACTATACGTAAGGTCGATTGCGCTGCCGCCAAATCGATCACATTGAGTCCGGTTGGTAGCAAAGCAACACAAGACAAGGAATTTGCGGAGTTTGTCAGAAACCGACTAAAAGGCACCGTGGCGATAACTGGGGACGAACTTGCTGCCATGATACTCGGAAGTCCATTTTTCTTCAGACTGCAGAAGGTCCGGCCCAAAGGTTGCGTAAGGATTGAAAGCACCACCGCAATTTCGATCTTGCCAGAAGCAGTAAGCAAAGGGAGCATTCAACCAGTCTACTACGAGCAAATCGGTGGATTGGACGACGAGATCCGCAGGCTCCGGGAGATCATCGAGCTACCGTTGACGCGCCCCGAAGTCTTTCAGAAGCTAGGGGTGGAGTCGCCCAATGGAATCTTGTTGTATGGTCCTCCAGGTTGCGGAAAGACACTCCTTGCAAGGGCTCTTGCGAATGAATGTGAGGCTAATTT
>DAHVAI010000088.1 GCA_027314685.1 Nitrososphaerota archaeon
TTTGAGATCACCTCGCCTTCGTCTCTCGCAGGAATGATAACAGACAACAAAACGTCTGAAACATTGGTGGTCCCGATGACCTTCAGAGAATCTGAAAATCTTGGTGCCGATCTATCTGTCTTTGCAAGATAGCCGAGGACGAGTGCCGAGCCGAGAAATGAAAGCATCGCCAAGGTCGCAAAGACAATGTACATATTCGTTTTCGGTCCTTACTGGCGCAGGTTAGATGTCTTCGAGTATCCTAGTAAACACGAACTTCACAGGATCTTCGAACGATCTTGTCACCTTCGCGGCTCGATCCCTGAATAGCTGCTTTGTCTTGTCGATCTGCTTCAAGAGGGAAGAAGTAGCGTCCATTAGGTCTTTGGGCGTCGAGGCCTTCACAGACAATTTTCTTGGAAAGTAAAAAGTCGAAAAGACATCCAGCTCCGCTGAAGGAAAGTATGAGATATTTGGAACACCCATAAGTGCAGCTTCTTGAGTCATTGTACCTCCTCCACCGATTAAGAGATCCGTCCCAGAAATCAGTTCAGCACCATCCACGGTGGAATTCGGGACTAGGCATTTCCTCCCGAACTCTCTTTTTGCCCACTCTCTCTGTTCATCATATCTTGGCAGGAGAACTATCTCATAGCTGCCAATTTTTCTGATTCCTGAAATGAGCTTTGCGAGTATTGCAGACACGCCCATGCCCTTTTTGAAGTACGATGCGAACCACTCTTCTAGTCGGATCGCGACGCGCCCTTGAACTGTTTTGCTCGGTCGGGCCTGCGAGTACTTTAGCCATGCCCATGGATCAAGCGCGTGATACCTATGTACCTGACTTGCTCTAATTCCATAACTTGTCCAGCGACTTTTCTTGATCGGAAAGGGAGTGAACATTGCTATTGATAGTGGAACGACTAGTCGCGAGGGAGCGTTTGCGTGCGGGGAATCGCTGCAAGCATAGTGCTTCATCCCCAGTCCAAAACTGACTCTGGCAGTTTCGGGAGAAAGAAACGAGAACGAAAAGTCGAAATTGGATTGGGCGAACTTGATGAGCAAATTTTGTCTCTCGATGCTTGCTCGGAGCTTTTCTGCTAAATCGCCTCCGCCATGCCGCCCTATTTTCTTGTGTTCTAGTCCCAACTTTGAAACAAATTGATTCAGCTCTGAATAATCTCTAGTAGTTACAACACACTTTACGTTTGAAGGAGATCGCTCAACCATTGATTTGGCAAAGAGCGCTTGCTTTGGAGTCAGTGCGTCGATCCAAAGTCTTGCCAACTGATTTCAACTGAGAGGGTCCTGTCTTGGTATAAAAAGGGCCGAGAATCTAAGTTGGACGCAACGTGGCTCGCGTAGA
>DAHVAI010000089.1 GCA_027314685.1 Nitrososphaerota archaeon
CATCCAATTTCTGTACAGCAAGAGGAAACCGACTGTAAAGAGAACTACAAAGATTGTTTCTACTATGAGGTGAATGACAGTGAATGGCACGCTAGGAAGATAGGCTAATGAGATTAGCGTTGTGATGCTCCTGTCAACCAAGAAGAGGACGCTTCCCACGCTGAAAAAGATGAATGATTGAACCATGATCCCGCCGCGGAAGAACCTCAAGAGCAAGATGCAACTTGCTACGAGACCTACACTTGCTGCGAGTTCCACAACTTCCGAAAACAATTCTGGAGTGATCAAATATTATTGCACTTTAGATCTCTTTCAAAGGGGTTTTTGGCGAAGCCTTGCGACCTCCACAACTGTTAGGCTGGATCTCGCAATTCTTATCGCGTCAGAAACAGTAGCCTTCTTTGACAATTGCAGCTCGAATTCATTGCTGATCTCGAATAGTATGTCATTCTCGATTTTCTTTGACGATCGCTTTCCAAGCATTTTTTCGACACATCTGAAGAAAGTGTCAGGATGGTTGACTACTTCATGCGGTTGATGTCCTGTTTCACTTTCAAAGGACCAAAGAATCGACTCGCTGATTCCGCGGCCGTAGATTTGGAGCACGCTGTAAAAACATTGGAAGAATTTAATGTCGAGCGGATCAGAGTCAGGTATCCGTTTGGAAATTTTAACTCTGATGCTTTCTGCTCTGGACAAGAGAATTTGTTTGTTCTTCATAAGATACTGTACTTGTGTCCCGCTGTTCACTTTTCCGACTTCCCGCCGGACTTTTCGAAGCTCGTCAAGCGTTTGAACAAGATCAATGACGAGTTTTCCAGCAGAATTTGCTCCGTTGCGTTTGATCCCTCTTTCCACCATCTGTGGTCAGCCTTAACTAAGGTTGTACCTCAAAACGAGCTCAAGAAAAGGTTTCCGGATTTCAAGGCTAGATACGATGATTCCTTAACGGTGGCATTCGCAAGAACATATGCCCATATCGCCATGACAGTTTTGGTGTTTCCCCCATTTGCAATCTAGCGTTTTGTAGTGTTCGAGCTCTGCCTTTTTCTTTTCCAAGTTGTGGCAAAAACATCTGCAATTGGTCGAAAAAGTGCAAGATGGATGGTCGCCAATAGTGCAGCTGGTGGATTTGTACGATTTGACCAACTATGCATCTTGCGAAAGTCATCCAAACCGATAGATTACGGTTTCCGTCTGGTGCTTTATGATTAAAGAGGAAATGATATGCAGCGATTTGCAGATCCAGAGAATCAACCGAGATCTGGCTGAAGCGATCAAATTCGTTGTCAGATACTGCTAGAAATGCGAGAGCATCTACGCGCAAAATAATCCAACTAGGTATATAGCTTAGACTGGCGGAGACCAGAACCGTAAATATAGATTGGAATAAGTTCCAGATACAATGCGAGTCCTAAACTGCGACTTTCCAGATGATCTGTACTACGACGTTGGGAATGACGTCTGGTTCAAGCCTGAAGGAGATGGGGGTACAATGGGTATCACAACGGTTCTTTCCTTTCTTGCGGGGAAGATACTGAAGGCAAAATTGAAAGCGGATCTAAAATATGTTGAAGCTGGACGAAGTCTCGGCACTATAGAGTAAACTATGTATTTTGGA
>DAHVAI010000090.1 GCA_027314685.1 Nitrososphaerota archaeon
GGTTTGAAGCTTGGATTCGGTAGCCCTCTGTAGGAATAGTGTAGCCAATTGTTCTCTACGGAGATCGTATGAAGGAAGGTGTCTTTGATGCTAAAGAAACTGAGCTCCCTGTTCTTCACATATTCTTCTGGCAGGAGTTTCTGAAACGCCTCAATCAGCTTTGTTCTTTCACTTTTGAAATAGTCGAATAGTTCTGTATAACTCAGCAACTTGATCTTCCACGCCCAGCTTGATGCGTAGGGAATTTTAATCGTTTCTTGCAAGTTGCAAACACAACCAATAAGATGGCTGATACATTCGACTAGACCAGTTCGAAAAACGTCTTGAAATACGAGTGGCTTGTGCTGACAGTTACTACTGTTGGCACTCTGATGGGTGGTATCGACTCGCGCATAGTGGTGATCGGGCTCCCAACAGTAGCACACCAACTCCACGCGGATCCCGAACAGCTGGTCTGGATCACACAAGCGTATGTTCTTGCTACAACAATCTGTCTTTTGATGGTCGGAAGAATAGGTGACGTGTACGGCAGAGTAAGAATATACAATTGGGGATTTGCAATCTTCACCTTGGGTTCTGGCCTCTGTGCGCTTTCTGCAACTCCAACCCAGCTAATCGCTTTCAGGATAGTACAAGGAATTGGCGCAGCGATGATTTTCACAAATTCTGGTGCCATCATAACTGATGCCTCTCCAGTCAAATCATTGGGAATGATGCTTGGTGTCAATCAGATGGCGCTGAGAGTTGGAAGCATAGCGGGGCTCACATTATCTGGTTTGATTCTTTCCTTCGTGAATTGGCGCGGTCTATTTTACGTGAACATACCTATCGGCATTTTCGGCACGATCTGGGCATACAAGCGCCTTCGCGAGATCTCTACGAGAGAAGTTTCCTCGAAGATAGATGTTCCAGGTTTTGTATCATTCACTGTCTCACTTACAATGATACTGCTTGGCATTACCTTTCTCGGGTATGGATTACAAGATACCACGACTTCCTATGCCCTTCTAATATTCGGTTTCATTGTACTCGGATTATTCGCAAAGATTGAATCCACGGCAGATTTTCCAATGCTAGATCTGAAAGTGCTCAAGATCCGAGTATTTGCTCTTGCAAACGTATCTCAGCTTTTGAACGCCATCACTTGGACAGGCCTTGCGCTGATTCTTGCATTTTATCTCCAGATAGGTTTGGGTTACACACCGCTTCAAGCAGGTATTGGCATCGTTCCTGTCGATGTTGTATACCTTATTTCGACGCTTTTCAGTTCCAGATTGTCTGATAGGCATGGTTCAAAGATGCTTGCCACCGGTGGGCTAGCCGTCAACGCTCTTGCTTTCTTCATGCTGTCAACTTTCTCGCTTTCTACGAATTACTTCACCAGCGCAGTAGTTCTGATGATTTTCGGACTAGGTAACGGACTCTTCAACACGCCGAATGCGCGAGAGATAATGAGCTCTGTTCCGCCCGATAGGCGCGGCGTTGCTTCAGGAATGCGTAGCATGATGTTTAATCTAGGACTTACTTTGAGCTATGGGATTGTAATCGT
>DAHVAI010000098.1 GCA_027314685.1 Nitrososphaerota archaeon
TCCGGTTTCGAGACATTAAGGTAAATACTACGGCCGTAAGATACAAGGAGATCTTGGGAAGTATTCCCGTAAGTCTTGCAGCAAGTGTCATTGCAACTATTCGAAAAAGACCGGTGTTAATAATTGATGAACAAGAGGTAGCTCAAGACCGAGTCGTCGCCCGCTACAAGGTTATTTGAAAGGGATTTTTGGGACAAATGGAAATTCAGAAGAAGTACTTTTTTACGATGGGGGTCATGTTATTCGTATCAAATATCTCACTTGCAGCTTTACAAGAGACACGTGGGTACATTTACGTCAGTCTAATCGCCGCCATTTATTTTTCCTGCTCTCTACATTTCAATCCCAAAAGGAGAACTTATGATTTCGTTGGCTTGGCATTAGCAGTCTACTGGGCCATAACAATTCCATTGATCGTTTGAGATCAGCGGACAGTAATGAATCGACATAAATTATGTCCGCGCTTGAGTAAGACAGTGAGTTAATGCTGCATTTTGCTCTATTGAAATGTAATTTCAGATGCAACATTTTTTCACTGTTTCTATTGTGGCCGACCAACTCCTAAAGCTGCCTAGCTTTGCGAGGATTGCGACAATTGATCTGTTCTTTGAATGAATCTTCGAATTATGCCGTAGAGGCTATCTTACCTTATCGTGAATTCTTGACTTTGTAGGTCACAAGAAAGGTAGCACAAAGATTCTACTATTCAGTACGATCATAACAACCCATAAGATTCCATTAGCGAACAGAATAAACAAGGCAAGGTTGCCTAAGATCGCAAACGACCAAAACTAGTGTTCTACCTTAATCAATTCGGTCAGATCAAGGAGAGTATTCAATCGATTCATTCTCAAAATGTCTACGAAGTCAAGTGAAGTATTTATCTGCAATCTGTATAGCTGGAATCTTGGAGCCAAGAGGAAGAAACAGCTCAAAAAAAGTGAGCGCGTCGAAATGTCCTCAGTCTGCTTTGAACCATCATCACTAGAGGGCTAAGAATAGCTCTCTTTAGCTTTCTCGTCAACTCTTACAGGGGCGTGTGAGAGTAAGGCCCCTTCTTCGTCAAGCGTATTGTGACATGACACTTGAATCTGAAGGATGGGACCAGAGCTTTAAGCTCCAGATAGAGTCTCAGCTGTGAGACCGCTAAGGAGATAAGAAACCTAAACCGATCAGGGAAGAAGGCTTCTCCTCGAAACTATTCTTCGAAAAGAATGATTTCGGATACATCGATATAATCATAGATCCGAACAGAAGGGATAGGGACGATCCAAAGGGTTATCCTCCCCATTCCATATTCATGGCTCTTTAGCTCATGTACTTGAAGAGCATGAACAGCGTCTTGGGACTCGTGAGATTCCTCAAGGCAAATCCCGGCTGGCTTGTTATCCTCAATCTACGGAGGAAGGTCGACGGAAAGCTCTGCTACAAGGTTCCCCACAGGGACACGTTCAACAAATTTACTAGAAGACTCGGTCCTGAAAAGCTCGTCGAAATCTTTTCCATCATCAAGCTCATTCGAAAGAAAATAATCAAGGAAAAAGAAGTGGAGGATTGATCCTGATTCAGAAATTTTCGACAAGGAGCACGACGCTCGAATATTTTCAGAGTAGGGCTTCTCCGTAGGAAAAGGATCGCTCAACCTGAATTCTCTAGAGCACACGGGGAAGTCGTGGGCAATTCTTCATTCAGCCCTGATCTGCATAATGATG
>DAHVAI010000069.1 GCA_027314685.1 Nitrososphaerota archaeon
TAGCTCCTACCATGTAGGAGATGATTTCGCCACTGTTCTTGTTTTTGTAATGATAATATCTTCCGCGTATGCCTTTGATTATTTTCGCTGCGTGTGTCTCATGGTAAAATTCATAGCCTTGAGGAAGCATCTTTTGAATCCTTTCTGCGTCACTGAGATCCTTGGTATCGACTTGTGACTTGACCGTCATAATAAGACCGCCATCTAGCCCGATCTCAAGCGAGAGTTCTTTTGGTAGATCATCTCTTGATGAAAGCTCAGTCCCCTCTAACTGAAAGACGTAATTTGTGAAGCCCTGAACTGCTAACTTCGTGTCGGTAATCTCGGTTTTTAATTTCCTCTTTGGTGTGAGTTGAATGAGCACATTAACCATGTTTATGCTCTGTTGGATATAATATAAGCCTTATGTGCTTGAATAAAGCAACATAAGCACACACGTAATTGACTACCTACCATAATCATCTAGCAGATTCGTCTTCTCCGAACCCCATTGTTTGACGTAAAGCTTCGTTGTGGTCTTCAAGGATTCTTTGACTCTCTCACAGGCAATCTTACAATATTCATCAATAATATCGATGCCGATATAGTGACGGTGCATGCATCTCGCTACCTTGGTAGTTGTACCGCTCCCATTGAACGGATCTAATACAGTATCACCGGGCTTCGAAAAAAGTGTAATCAATCTAAACGCTATCTGTTCTGGAAAGGCAGCTGGATGATTCACGGATTTAGGCGGTACTGGTGCAATTGTCCAAGTTTTGTCCGGCATTTTGAATGGCGAGTTTTCATCATCATCGGGAATATGCCATGTTGAATTTGCAATTTCCTTTTTCATTTGGTCATCTATGCGAAGTTGAAACATGGGTTTTCTAGCTTCTTCACGACTGATTTTTGGCGATCCTTTGCTCAGAACAAAGATGTACTCGTGCATTACATTAGCATGATAGTAAGTAGGATAAGGGTTAAGGATCGTAGAACCGAACCGATTACCATTTCCATTTCTCCCAGCAGTGACCTTGTTCCAAATAATCTCTTCCCGAAGTATCCATCTCTCATCAGGATTGATCGACTTTTGCTGCTCGAGCATCTTTGCGATAAGTAAACTTGGTAATGGAATAATTTCCGCTTGAATTACTTCGTATCCAATGACGATGCACAAATAACCCCCAATCTTCGTGACTCGTCGGACTTGCTCGAACACTTTCACCATATCTGCAAAGTAATCCTCACGATCTTTCCAAATCGCATTTCCTCGATAGCGTTCGTCTCCATTTCCCTTTGAGTGCGTCTCATAATCAATTGCATTTCCGTAAGGCGGTGAGCATACAGTAAGATCAATGGAATTTTTATCGAGAAATGAGGCCAACTTCCTACTGTCGCCACAGATGATCTTCCCTAATTCAGTCTCGTTTTGTTTCATTATTGTGTTCTGGAAAGATCCCCGGGTACTTATCTTTGTGCTTGAGAAAGCTTGCTGAAGCTTGATGCGGTTCGTGAGGGGAAGAGGGTCAAGCTTTATTATTTTCTCTTCGAACTCTTTGAGGCATGGCAAAGTGTACTCGTTGCAATTCTAATCTTCATCATAAGAGGAATAGCGTTATGGCTGTTTGTTTGAATTGTGGAATGATCTATTCCATCTGTGAAAAATGCGATCATTACACACCTACTATGACGGAGTACAAGCCATAAGATAGAGTTCTTGCTTTCATGCCAAGCCAAGAATCTGAAGAAGAGCCTAAACCTTCGCCAGAAGTCAGGAATCTTAGAAGGCGAATCAATCGTATTCTGAAGTCTAAAGGATTGCATCTACGCTTGGTTATGCTGAATATTATGAATGAAGGGAATCTAACTAGCTTTGAACCTATGAAAGAGTATATTGAAGAATTTGATTCCGCTTCAAAAATAATGAATGATGAAGTATTGAAGTTTCGCGCTTCGAAGAAATGGATTGTCGCTTACTATCGTGAAGTTGAATCGAAAAACAGATCTTACGCTAGAGAGTGTGATAGGCTAACGGAAGCACTTCTCAAGGAAGTATCGGAGTTGATGCTTGATGCTAAAGCATGTGAAGAATTTAGGGATGGAGAATCATTGTCAGTCAGAATCTCCTTCTATTGGGATAGACCAAAGCCGCCCAAGCCACCAAAAATCGAAGCTTGGCAAATAATGGAAGTGAAACCGTATCAGGAAATCTATCCCGACTCATTTGATCGTGACATTCTGACCTATCGTTCCGATTAATCAGAATCACATACTCATAAACCCGGGGGAAAAGTGCATCATGTCCCGCGACTTAACACGCTCAAAACCCGGGGCGTGTCTCGCTATCTTAACAGAACCCGTTTTCGGGTTCTGTCAAGTCTTCGTTCATCCTTTCCATTTTGTCGTTTTGAACACTTCAAGTGATATTTCTGCTCGTTGAAAATGTGTGATTACGAGGAATCCTGAACGTATTTTCGCTGGGCAGTCTCGATTACTTTCAAAAGCTCAGTCTCCCCATCCTCGATTTCAAAAGCCTCCTTTATCTCAGTGACCATGACTCTTTCAATGGCCCTAAATGCAAGAGGACCAAGAATCTTCTTCAAGTGTTCAATGAGCTCCAGTGGTTTTTCAGGAAATTTTGATTTCGGCAACCCATAGTTAGTATCGATCAGATAATAAAATGACTCGATCGCTAATCTTCCAAGAATTGAAGATAACGCCTTGTCTATGCAACTGAACAAGGTTGAGCCGAAGCTCTTTTCCAAATCGGAAGGCGTGCCTGGTCCAATCCCGTCTCATTTTGACTGATTAAAGTCTTCACCGTTCTCGTTGCTCTTGAACATCCCCCTCGATTTGTACTCCATATTCTTCTTGCAAGAAGACATTGAATCGATTAAGTTGGACAGTGCAATCTAGATATTCAAACCATATCATGTAAGAATCAAGAAAGTCTTTGAGTTTCAAACAAGCAATACAACAGCGCAAAGTTCTGAAACTAAGAGAATTGATAGACAGACACGGCAAAATCCTGGCGCCAGGATCATA